>CALMNM010000056.1 GCA_937868795.1 uncultured Acholeplasma sp. | reverse complement strand
AAGCCCAATCAAAATCCCGTTGAAAAAGATGAAGAATGATTTCATTTGAACAATTAACCAAAGTATTATATACTTAGGGTGTCAAAGGAATGGTGAACAATCATGGATGAAACAAAACAACAGGTCTTGGATCTGATTACTAAAGTAAGACCCTATTTACAACGCGATGGAGGCGACATCGAAGTCTTAAGCGTTGAAGATGGGATTGTCTATGTCAAGATGTTAGGGGCATGCGATGGCTGTATGGCACTTGATGTGACGTTGAAACAAGGGATTGAAACGATGTTACTCGAAAACGTACCAGGTGTGATTGCAGTCGTAACGGTTGATTGATCAAGGGGGAATTTTTTCCTCCTTTTTTTCACACATTTTCCGTTTATCTATATTCTTTATTACTTATTTGATATAATCACGTTAAATGAGACATCATTTAAGCATCTTATATAAAAAAAATCAAAAGGTGGTCATGTATGAAAAGAAATGTTGGATTGGTCGTTGACTCGACGTTTGGACTTTCAGAAGCATTTGTTAAAGAGCATGGAATTACGGTTGTCCCTCTAAAAGTTATTATTGGGGCAGATGAATTTATTGATGGTCAAATGGACCCAGATTTTGTTGTTAAAGCTTTGCATGAAGGTATTCAAGTGAAGACATCTCAGCCTTCACCAGAAAGTTTTATTCAAGCGTATGAAGAACAATTAAAGCATTATCCGGATGTTCTCTGCTTAACCTTATCAAAATCTTTATCAGGAACGTACAACAGTGCAACTCTCGCGCAAACCATTAGTGAAAATCCTCATGTCGTTGTCGTGGATAGCGAAACAACGATTCACGGAGGAATTTATCTTGTCGAAGAATTAATCAAGTTCTTTGGCGAAGGCCATAGTGTTCAAGAAGGATTGGTTTACCTCGAAGAATTAAAAGAACGAGGATCACTGATCTTCACCGTGGATAACTTACAAACCCTCGTGAGAAATGGTCGTCTATCCAAAGTTCAAGGCTTCATTGGAAACGTCTTAAAGATTAAACCCATTCTGCGTTTTAGACGTGGCGTCCTTGAAGTCGAACACAAGGTAAGAAGTTTTAAGAATGTCATTCTCTACCTTTTAGAAGAAGTTAAAAAGATGTTGCCGCTTGGCAAAGTGGCTGTCTACATCGCCTATGTAGACGGCAGTGTTGAAGCCAAAGAACTTGAACATGAGATCTTCCAACTTTCTGATCAATTAAGAGTTCGAATTACCGGTGTTATCAGTCCAGTTGTTTCTGCACACGTTGGACTTGGTGGATTAGGCATTTACTTAACGAACGAATAAACGAGCGATGCTCGTTTTTTCATTGTTTTTCATAGATAATTTAAAATGTGATATAATACTTTCGAGGTTTTTAAAATGAAAGTTAACGATCAAATTATTTGTAAAATTACGGGGATCCAGTCGTATGGTGTGTTTGTCACCCATAACGAATATTCAGGCCTCATTCACATCTCAGAAATCTCTGATCAATACGTCTCTTCCATCGAAGAGATTTTATGTGTCGGTGATGAGATTGAGGTCGTTGTTTTGGAAATTGATGAAGAAAATAAACGACTGAAACTCTCGTATAAACAAGCCAATCCGATTCATCCGAAAATATTGAAGATGGTCAAAATTAAAGTTGGTTTTCATTCGCTTGCGAAAGCATTACCCCATTGGATAGAAAAAGCAAAACAAAGAATTGAGGAAAAGAAATAATGTCACACATTACACTAAACATTGAAGATGCAAGATCATTCTTGCAAGAACAACCCGAATCCTTACAAAAACAAGTGAAAGCTATTCACAAGATGATTCATGAAAAGACAGGCAAAGGAAACGATTACCTAGGATGGCTCGATCTTCCTAAAGCCTATGATAAAGAAGAATATGCGCGTTTACTCCTAGCAGCAAAAAAGATTAGAAAAGATAGTCAAGTCCTTGTGGTTATCGGGATTGGAGGATCGTATCTAGGTGCGAAAGCAGGACTTGAGTTTTTGAATGTTCCTTTTAAGAAGAACAAACTTGAAGTTGTTTTCGCCGGACATCAAATGTCAGGATCATACTTAAATGAACTGGTTAGCTATTTATCAAACAAGCGTTTTTCAATTAACGTCATTTCCAAATCAGGCACGACGACAGAACCTGCCATCGCATTCCGCGTTCTTAAGAACTTACTCGAACAAAAAGTAGGTAAGGAAGAAGCGAAGGGGCGGATTTACGCAACCACGGATAAAGCTAGAGGTGCACTCTATACCGTCGCTAAAAACGAAGGCTATGAAATGTTTATTATCCCTGATGATGTTGGTGGACGCTATTCCGTGTTAACCCCTGTTGGTCTTTTACCTCTCGAAGCAGCTGGTATCAAGACTAAAGACATTCTTAAAGGTGCGAAAGACGCCTACAATCGTTATAAGAAAGCCGATTTACTCGAAAACGAAAGCTATCTTTATGCAGCCACCCGTTACCTTCTTTATAAGAGTGGTAAAAAGATTGAAATGCTTGTCGGATATGAACCCAATCTACTCTTTTTAAATGAATGGTGGAAACAACTTTATGGCGAATCCGAAGGCAAAGATAACAAAGGCATCTTCGTTGCTAGTGCTAACTTCTCAACGGATCTCCACTCCTTAGGCCAATATATTCAAGAAGGGGAAAGACACCTTTTTGAAACGGTCGTCAAAGTCGAAAATACAACAACCGATGTCATTATCCCCAAAGAAGATAATGATTTAGATGAACTCAATTACTTAGCAGGTAAAACACTCTCTTATGTCAATAGTCAAGCACTCAAAGGCACCATGATGGCGCATAAAGATGGCGGTGTCCCCAACATGTTATTAAGCATTCCCACGATGGATGCATATACGTTTGGTTATCTCGTCTATTTCTTTGAAAAAGCATGTGCGATGTCAGCGTATTTGATTGATGTCAATCCGTTTAACCAACCCGGTGTAGAGGCGTACAAGAAAAACATGTTTGCACTCCTCGGCAAAAAGGGTTATGAACATATTTTAAAGTAGGGATGTTATGAAACAAAAACTGACCTATTCAGCCAGTGAAACCGAAGCTCTAGGCTATGAGCTTGGTTTATTGTTGCTGGATGAAGAAAAGGTCGTTATCTTACTTGATGGAGAACTCGGATCAGGAAAAACAACATTCACCAAAGGTCTTGCAAGAGCGTTAGGGATTCAGGATGTGGTGAATTCTCCAACGTTTACCATCATGAAAAAATATAAATCGAAAAATCGACTCAAGACGCTTTACCATTTAGATCTTTATCGCCTCGATGGTGCAGGCGATGATTTTGACTTAGAAGAATATATCGATGGTATGGGTATGATTGTTGTCGAGTGGCCTTTTCAAGCAGAAGCATTACTCCCAAGAGATTATTTAATGGTGACCATTAAAAAGCTTGGGGACCAACTACGTGAATTCACCATGGAATGCGTCGGTGTTCCATGTCAAAGAGCGGTGCGCTATATATGAGAACTTTATTTTTTGACGTCTCAACGAATGTGATGTTTGTGGGACTCGCTAAAGATGACATCTTAATCGACTCATCGATTCGAATAGCTTCGCGTGACCATGCGAAGTATTTGGTCGATCGCATCCAACAGGTTCTAAAGAGAAATAAGTTAAAACTCGAACAGATCGATGAAATGATCATCGGTTATGGACCAGGATCCTATACCGGGATTCGTATCGCGGTGGTCGTTGGTAAAATGATTGCTCATCAAAAAAACATCAAGCTTAAAGTGATCAGTTCACTCCTGTTCATGACCTCTGGTTATGATAAAGCGGTGTGTCCATTGATTGATGCACGACGAGGATATGTTTTTTCGATGATTCACGATCAGGGAAATGTTTTACTTGAAGAAGGCTACCGAAAGTTAGCAGAACTTCAGGAACTCCCCTTATATCTCAAGAGTCAAACCGTATTTATTGATGATCGATCCCTCTTGGTTAATCCTAAGATATTAAGAGAAAAAGGACGCGTGGTTGAAGATATTCACAACCTTGTTCCTAATTATTTGCGCATTACAGAAGCAGAAGCCAATGAACATCAGACCAGCCACCGTTGATGACATTTTAGCCATCGTCAATCTTGAAAACGACGTCTTTAAGGAATCGCTTGGCGAATCCTTCTTATATGATGAAATGATGCTTAATCCTTTTTCACACATCGTGATTGGTGAAGTCGATCAAAAGATGGTCGGCTATATTGGATTAAGAGTGGACGAGGAAGCAGAAATCATGAACTTCGCTGTTTTTCCTCATGAACAAAAAAAGGGTTATGGAAAAGCCTTACTCACCTATGCACTCGATTACTTAAAAGCACATTACGTCAAAACATTGTCACTTGAAGTGAGAGAAAGTAATCTTGTCGCCCAAAAACTCTATTTATCCTTTGGCTTTAAAAAATCCCATATTCGAAAGAATTATTATCAAAATGAAGATGCGATTGTCTTCATTAAGGAGGTGAACCCATGATCATTTTAGCTGTTGAATCTTCGTGCGATGAAAGTTCAGTCGCGATCGTTAAAGATGGCAAAGACGTTTTATCTCATATCGTTTTATCGCAAATAGATATCCATCAACGCTTTGGGGGTGTTGTCCCTGAAATCGCCTCACGAAACCATGTGGTTCACATGACTCGAATTTTTGATGAAGCCTTAAGCGATGCGAAACTCACACCAGAAGATATCGATGTTGTTGCAGTAACCAAAGGACCTGGACTGATTGGTTCACTTCTTGTCGGGATTAACGCAGCGACTGCATTTGCGTTTGTCCATAATAAACCTCTCATGGGGGTTAATCATCTCCATGGCCATATATATGCAGCTGGAATCGATCATGACATTAAGTTTCCAGCGCTTGCTTTACTGATTTCAGGAGGGCACACAGAACTCATCTACATGAAAGAACATATGTCATTTAAACTTTTGGGAACAACACAAGATGACGCTGTCGGTGAAGCTTACGATAAGGTTGCACGTACCCTTGGTTTGGCATATCCTGGAGGACCGATTGTGGATCAACGTGCCGCTTTGGGAAAAGATACTTATCGCTTACCCCGTCCTTTCTTAGATAAAAGTGAATATCACTTTAGCTTTTCGGGACTAAAGAGTGCGGTTATCAACTTAGTGCATAATTATGAACAACGTGGTGAAACGATCGATATCAACGATATGTGTGCTTCATTTCAAGCCTCTGTATTAGACGTTTTAATCGAGAAAACACGCCTTGCTGCAGAAGCCTACGATGTGAAGCAGATCATTGTCGCTGGTGGGGTTGCTGCCAATAAAGGATTAAGAAGTCGGATATTCAAAGAGATTCCTAATAGGGAGATTATTATCCCAAAGATGGAATATTGTACCGATAATGCCGCGATGATCGGAGCAGCTGCATATTATCAATATCAAAAAAAGGGTGCCCTTCCCGATTATTTACTCGGTGGAGAATCAACCCTTTCTGTCGAAGATGAAGGCGAATAGCCTTTATTTTTTTTCGAGATGTTCGATTGTGATCGAACTGATGACGGCAGTGATTAAAAAGAACACAATCCAACCAAACAGAGAATGGTTGACCATATAACTGACCCAAGGTGCGGGACTATTGGCTGAGGCAAACAGCACTAATACGATGAGTAAAATAAACTGAAGAGCAAATGATACACTTCTTGCCCAATAAAAAAATGAAATAATGGTTGTCTTTTTTGGCATGATAAATCCCCCTAGGCACTGATTAGATATAGTATAACACATGTTTGCCAAAGGAAATAATTACTCTTTTGTTTTCATCGATGACAAAAACCTCATTTCTTTCAATCTCCTTTCTCCATAATGCTAAACTATTGTTTTTTTTAAGCATAAAGAATATGATTAAATTAATAAAGGGGAGTGATTCTATGAAGTTCCTTTTCAAACTCATTGTTTTGCCTATTTTGTCGATTATTGCGATTCCAGCAATACTTTTAGCGGTGATGTATAAACCAGTGGAAATCCCGACAGATGATTTTTCTGATGTACAAGCGGTTTCGTTAACCGATATGATTAAAGAAAATGTCGATTCATTCTTGACAGAAAACGACGTGGACTCCACAGTAGGTTTGTCCGTTGCTCAAGCGGATGCCAATGGATTAATCTTAAATCAACTGCGTTCCATCAATCCCGAATATCTTGCTGATGGTGCTTCTGAAGATGATTTGAACTATGTCATGAAAGATACCTATTATGGACTCCAAGGTGCGTGGGTTCGTTTTGAAGATAACACCATTGAAATTGAAGCTGGTGCTCATGTCTTCGTATCGACATTTACGTATAAAACACGTATTTTAATTTCTTTTGAAGTAATGATTGATACCGAAGAAGTTGTGTTAAAACTCGACAAGCTCAATATTGGAAATCTTCCGCTCGCATGGTCATTCTCAGCGGCTTCGTGGATTACTGAACAAATCACCGGTGAATCTCTAAAAGGCATCATTGATAACCAACTCAACGGCTTAGCTTCATTTGATCCTACCGCACGTGAAATCAGAGTTAGTGTCGATTCACTTCTTGACCAAAGTATTGAAGATGCACAACAAAGAGCAATGATCGCCTCTCTTTTGGCGTTCATTGAAGAAAATGAACTTTTGGATATTGGTTTCTCTGATGGTGAGTTCGGTGTTGATTTAGCCCTCGGCAAGACCAAGGATGATACTGCACCATTTGAACTCGATCCTGCTGATCAAATTGCTGATGATGCGGATCTTCAATCGATTTTAGCATCAAAAGCAAGCGCGATGATTTTCTCCACATTAAGTGGCGATAGCCCAACACCGTTCATTGATCTTGATGATTTCACCTTAAATCGCATGTTTGAATATTTCATGAGAGCCAATCAAACGACACCTGGTGTATTGATAGAATCACCACTTTTTGAAGACTATACGATGCGTGCCTTTGTTCCATATATCACCATGAATGATGACTTTATCGTCAATATTCCTCTCGTGATTGAAGATAATCTTGATCCGTTAAAGAGTTTCCAAACCATCATTAAGATAAGTGCAACCCCAGAAGTGTCTGGATCCGATTTACGCATTGTCTTAAATGAACTCGTGGCTGGTGAAGTGACATTAACTGAAGAGCATATTACCAATGTCCTGACGATGCTCGGTGACAATGACTTTATCGTCGATGGTGCATTCGTGATTGAAAACTTTGATACTCAGATGGATGCTGCTGGTATGGGTATTGAATCTGTGGCTGTTGTTGCTGATTCATTGAGAATCTATGTGACACTGAGTGAAACTATTCCTTTACAAGATATTCAAGATGCTGTACAAGAAGTTCTTGATACGGTTGCCAATAATCCTGAATACCCAGCTGAACTCAACGATGCGATTAACGATGTCCTCACTGAAGTATTAGACCCATCGGGAGACCCTGAAGCAGCAGTTGAAGAATTATTAACCGTTGTCGAAGGTTTATCCGATGAAGAACAACAAGCGTTATTCGATGATTTAGTAACTGCATTTGGAAACACAGATTTAGATTTTGAAGAACTCTTTGGACTTCTTCCTTAAAAACATTTCATAAATAGAGACCTTGGTGAACTTTCATCAAGGTCTTTTTGTTTGTAAACTTGTAGTTTACACCAAATTGTCATATAATAAATAAGACAATGAGGTGAACCCTATGGAAAACACATCGAATTTTATTAAAACAATTATTGAAGATGATTTAAAAACAGGAAAACATAAGGAAATCGTAACACGGTTTCCACCAGAACCCAATGGGTTCTTACATATCGGTCATGCGCGTGCAATCATCACCGATTTTGAGAGTGCATTGCCTTATGGTGGCTATACCAATCTTCGCTATGATGATACCAATCCAGAAAAAGAAGATGACGTTTACGTCAAAGCAATCTTAGAAGACATCCGTTGGTTAGGCTATGAGCCCAAAAACGTTTTTTATGCGAGTAATTATTTTGAAGAAATGTATGAACGTGCTGTTCTACTCATCAAAAAAGGACTTGCGTATGTCGATCATTCAACCGCAGAAGAAATCGCGAAAGATCGTGGAAACTTACAAACTCCAGGCAAAGCATCGAAATATCGTGATCGTACTGTTGAAGAAAATCTTCGTCTCTTTGAAGACATGCGTTTAGGTAAGTTCAAAGAAGGTGAATGTGTCCTTCGCGCCAAGATTGATATGACATCACCTAACATGAATATGCGTGATCCTGTTTTGTATCGGATCAGCTTTGCCGAACATCATAATACAGGAACAAAATGGTGCATCTATCCGATGTATGATTATGCCCATCCATTAGAGGATGCGATTGAAGGCATTACGCATTCATTATGTTCTTTAGAATTTGAGGATCATCGTCCACTCTATGATTGGGTTGTAAGAGAAACCGAAATGCCTAAAGTTCCTCGCCAAATTGAATTTGGTCGTCTATCGATTGAAAATACAGTCATGAGCAAACGCTTCTTACGTGCCCTCGTTGAAGAAGGTAAAGTCACAGGCTGGGATGACCCCAGAATGCCCACCTTATCTGGTATGCGCCGTAGAGGTTATACCCCCGAGGCTATCCGTAAGTTTGTCCTATCGACAGGTCTTTCCAAGGTGAATTCCACAGTGGGTACCGATATGCTTGAAGCTGCAGTTCGTGATGATTTACAAGAACATGCAGGTAGGGTTATGGCAGTGATTCGACCCCTCAAAGTGACGATCACCAACTATGAAGAAGGCAAACTTGAATACTTTGAAGTTCCCTATCATCCCGATCGTCCTGAATTAGGTTCAAGAAAAGTCCCCTTTGGAAGACATCTTTTGATTGAAGAAGATGACTTTATCGAAGTGAAACCTAACAATAAATACAAGAGACTTTCACTGGGAGATGAAGTAAGACTCTTCCATGCTTATTTCATTAAGGCGAATGATGTCAAAAAAGATGAAGATGGTAACGTGGTTGAAGTGCTCGCCACCTATGATCCAGAAACACGTTCAGGTTCTGGATTTGATGCGAGAAAACCTAATGGAACCATTCATTATGTGGAAGAAACCCAAGGTGTTTCTGCAGCATTTCATTTCTTTGGCCCCATGATCATCGGTGACGATTCAATGGATTTAATGAGTCGCTTCAATGAAGATTCTTGGCATATTCTTCATGGATACGTTGAAGCCGCACTAAAAGGTGTCAAAGGACAGACAAAGTTCCAATTTATGAGACAAGGGTATTTCAATACCGATCCAAGCACTAAAGATGGACATCTTGTCTTTAATGAAATTGTGCCACTAAAGAGTTCTTACAAATAGAAAGTGGGTGTGCCATGAACTGGCTAGCTACCCTAAATGAATCTCAATTAAAAGCGGTTATCCACCCCGGTGGCCCGCTTTTTGTTGTCGCAGGAGCAGGAACAGGGAAGACAAAAACCCTCACCGCTCGTATTGCCTATTTAATTATGAATCACGTCAATCCCGCGCATATCTTAGCGGTGACGTTTACCAATAAAGCCGCACGTGAAATGAAAAGTCGTGTCATTGAAATGACAGGACCTCACGCCATGAGCGTTTGGCTTTTTACCTTTCATGCCTTTGGTTTACAAATCTTAAGATCTCATATTGCTAAACTTCCTTATGGGTACCGTCCTAATTTTAATGTGATCGATGAAGAAGATGGGAAAAAGATCGTTCAAGAAGTGATTAAAGAACTCGGTCTTGATGTGAAGATGTTTTCCTTAAAGAACTTAAAGAATTTGATTTCACTCTATAAGTCAAGACGTTTGGATGGTTTTGAAAGAACCGATGAAGAGAAGATTTATCAACACTATCAAAATTATCTAAGAACGAATCAACTCGTGGACTTTGATGACTTATTGTTACTTCCACTCGAATTAATGGAAAATTATCCAGAAGTAAAGAACCATTATCAAACGTATTTTGAATATGTGTTAGTCGATGAGTTTCAGGATACTGACATTGTTCAATATAAACTTCTCAAGATTTTAGGTGCGTTACATAAAAATGTATTTGTCGTCGGTGATCCCGATCAATCGATTTATGGCTTCCGTGGGGCAAACTATGAGAATGCGCGTCTTTTCATTAAAGACTTTGGAGCAGAAACGATTTTGCTTGAGAAGAACTACCGTTCGACGAATCAGATCTTAAAGGCAGCAAACCAGTTAATTAACTATAACTTTAATCGTCCTGCAGCGAAGAATCTTGAAAGTGATTTGGGTTTTGGTGAAGCACCCATATTGCATCACGCGCAAAATGATATTCGCGAATCGTTTTTTGTCGCAGGTGAAATTAGACGACTTCACGAACAACTTCGTATACCTTATGATGAGATGGCAGTACTTTACCGAAACAATGCACTATCTCGTTTATTTGAAGAAGCGATGATTAAAGAAGGCATTCCCTATGTCATTTATGGGGGCATCTCATTTTATGAACGTCGCGAGATTAAAGATGCGCTAGCTTACATTCGAACCGTACTTGACCCGACACAAGACTTTTATTTCAAACGCATTGTCAATGTCCCTAAACGATCGATTGGATTAATCTCTATTCAGCACTTAGAAGAAAAGGCGAAAGCACTAGGCGTATCGATGGTTGAAGCGATTGATTATGCGGATTTAACACCAAGTGCTAGACAGAGTTTAAAAGACTTTAGAGCGCTTCTTGAAGTGATGAGTCAAGGGTTTGATGGGATGGAAAATCTTGCTGAAATCATGCCTTACTTGATGGGTAAGACTGGGTACATTGATATGCTTCGTGCTGAAAATGATGAGATTGCTGATGACCGGATTGATAACTTAAAGGAACTACAAAACGTGTTCACACGTGGTGATCAATATTATGAAGGAACCTTCTATGAGAAGTTAAAACAACAACTCGATCAGATCTCATTATTCACGGATCTTGATCAAGAGTTTGATGATTACGATCGGGTGAGACTATCGACCTATCATCAGGTTAAAGGTCTTGAATTTAAAGTCGTCTTCATGGTGGTCTTGGAAGAAAATATATTCCCCTCGGATCGTTCACTCATGAATCCTTCTGAACTTGAAGAAGAACGACGGATTGCCTATGTGGGAATTACGCGTGCTAAAGAAAAGCTTTATCTGAGCTATGCGGATCAACGCATGGTCTATGGCACGATGCGGTTCTCTTATCCTTCACGCTTCATACAAGAATCTTGGATTAAACAGGAACAACCCCAACTCTGGCGAGCAGAAAAAGAATCAGGGCATCTCCTTCATACGGGAGATAAAGTTGAGCACCAAGTCTTTGGCTTAGGTGTGGTTATTCGTGTCGATGATGATGTAGCGACCATTGCTTTCTCCATGCCACACGGGATTAAGAAAATTTTAGAAAGCCATCCATCCCTTCGAAAGAAAAACTAGAACATTTCATCTATGATAGGATGAGGTGATGGAAATGCTCAATGAACAACAACGACAAGTGGTCACGTCAAGTGACCGCTTTATTTTTGTTTTAGCTGGTGCAGGAAGTGGGAAGACCAGAGTCATCATCGAGCGAATTAAGCATCTATTGGACCAAGGGATTGAGGGGAAAAAGATCCTTGCCATTACATTCACACACAAGGCGAGCGAAGAAATGAGAAAAAGGTTAGGAAACGAACAACACGTTGATGTTTTCACGTTTCATCAGTTTTGTTATGTTCAGATTGAGACGTGGCTTAACCAGACCATTCGTCTCGCTACTGAAAGTGAATTATCGAATTTTCGTGAGGATGAACTTCTCGCAATAACAAATTATAAAAATGGCTTTATGAAGACAAAAAGACCACGTTGTTATCAAAAATATACAGCGCTCTTGAAAGAGAAGGGAGTGCTTGATTTTGATGATCTACTTTTGAAAGTATACGATGCGATTCATCATCAACATCTTCACTTTTCTTACCAATACATCTTCATTGATGAGTTTCAAGACACCAATCTTTTGCAGTACATGCTATTCAAAAAACTCATTAAAAAAGAGACCTCAGTTTTTGCTGTAGGCGACCCCGATCAATCGATTTATAAATTCAGAGGAGCAAGCTCAAAAATCATTGAGACCTACATTAAAGAGTTTCATGCCAAGACGTATGTTCTCTCGATTAACTATCGTAGTGATCAGAGAATCATTCATGCGGCAAATCGCTTAATCAAGCGAAATATGCGCTCACTCAAGAAAGATCTTATACCCAATTCAAATAACGAAGGGAAAACATTTCATCTGCTGTTTTTAAATGAAGAGACCGAAGCGAATTGGATCATCCAATGTGTAAAAAAGGAACGAAAAAATGGAATCAAATTTGGGGATATTGCTATCCTCTATCGCAATCATGTAAGAGCCTATCAAATAAAGCTAAAACTCTATCAAGAAGAAATCCCATTTGATGAAGATGAAGCGGTGAATATCGATGCCATTCACCTCTTATCCATCCATCAAGCAAAAGGGCTTGAGTTTGATCATGTCATCGTAATTGGACTTGAAGAGAATATGCTTCCATCATTAAGAAACAATCAACTCATCGCACTTGAGGAGGAAAGACGATTGATGTTTGTGGGCCTCACACGGGCAAGGCACACGCTCATTCTCAGTTCGAGAATGAGAGACTCATCCGGGCGTAAACTTAAGGTTTCACGTTTCGTCAAAGAAACAGAGATGAAATCCATTCGGGAAAATCACATTAGTGATATAATATCACTGGGTGATAACCATGGACATAAGAAACCGTATCAAAACCTTAACTGAGTTGATCAATCAAGCGAATATTGACTATCATACCAAAGATCAACCCACCATCACAGATTATCAATACGATCAGTACCTAAAAGAACTAAGAGAGCTTGAAGAGGCATACCCTGAATATAAAGAAGCGGATTCCCCCACCGAGAAAATTGGTGGACTTGTTTTAGATGGCTTCGAAAAAGTAACTCACCAAGTTCCCATGATGAGTTTATCCAACGTCTTTAATGAAGAAGAACTTCGTGCATTTGATGACAAAGTAAGAAAAGCGACGACCAATTATACCTATACCTCAGAATTAAAAATAGATGGACTCGCAGTGAGTCTCCTTTATGAGAAGGGGCTTTTTAAACGCGCAGCCACACGAGGCAATGGTGTCGTTGGTGAAGATATTACTCAAAATGTGAAGACGATCAAGAGTCTTCCTTTACGTCTTACTGAGATGATTGATATCGAAGTTCGTGGTGAAATATACATGCCTCATAAGAGTTTTAAACTCGCGAATGAAGATCGCATGAATGCAGGTGAAGCCCTGTTTCAAAATCCGAGAAATGCGGCAGCTGGTACCATCCGGCAACTCGATTCTACCATCGTTGCTAAACGCAATCTCGACCTGTTTGTCTATACCATCGTTAACGCAACCCAATACGTAAACACTCAAAAAGATGCACTTGAATATCTCACACACTTAGGATTCAAAGTGAACCCCCATTACGCACATCTCTCGGACATTGATGCCTTAATTAAACAGATTGAGTCTTATGATGCACTAAGAAAAACACTGAGTTATGATACCGACGGTGTTGTAATTAAGGTCAATGAATTCAATCGCTATGAAACCATCGGCTACACAGCAAAGTTTCCCAAATGGGCGACTGCGTATAAATTCCAAGCCGAACAAGTTGAAACCATCTTAAAAGATATCACGTTTCAAATCGGTCGTACCGGTGTAGTTACGCCTGTGGCTGAACTAGAACCCGTCTTTGTTTCAGGTACTACCGTAGCTCGGGCCACTTTGCATAATGAAGATTATATTTTAGCCAAAGATATCCGAATTGGTGATGCCGTTGTTGTCCATAAGGCAGGTGAGATTATCCCTGAAGTCCTTCATGTGGTCAAAGAAAAACGGACTAATCAAACACCTTTTATGATGATCAACACATGCCCCGTATGTGGTCATGAACTCATACGCCATGAAGGGGAAGCAGATTACTACTGTTCTAACCCTGAATGTCCAGGAAAGAATATCAATAGCTTAATTCACTTTGCTTCAAGGGTAGCCATGGATATTGACACCTTAGGTGAAAAGGTGGTTGAAATGCTTCATGAACTTGGTTATTTGAATACGATTGCTGATATCTATCGCTTAAAAGACTATCGTGATGAACTCGTTGAGATTCCCGGATTTGGTGAGAAGAAAGTAGAAAAGTTGCTTTCAGCGATTGAAACATCAAAAACCCAAACCCTTGATCGCCTTCTCTTTGGCTTAGGGATTAAGCACGTTGGAGCAAAAGTTGCGAAAACATTGATTAAGCACTACCCCACCATGGATTCATTACGTCAAGCAACCGCAGAAGATCTCTTGCATATCCCAGAAATTGGCGACATGATTGCCATTTCGATCGAAACCTATTTTAGTGATCCCAAAAAGATTGAACTTATTGAAGATTTGAAAAATCTAGGGCTAAATATGACACATGAAGTCGTTCAAGCTGTCGCTCATGAGTTCAACGGAAAGACCATTGTATTAACAGGGAAACTCAATCTTTTTTCACGTGATCAAGCGACAGACATCATCGAAAAACTCGGTGGTAAAGTTGCCTCTTCTGTATCGTCAAAGACGGATTTTGTCGTCGCTGGTGAAGATGCGGGATCGAAACTGAAGAAAGCCAATGAACTCGGTATTCCTGTCATGGATGAACAAGCATTTAAGGAGAAAATTGATGGATACAATTAAGGTTCATGGTGCACGAGAAAATAATCTCCAAAACATCGATATCGAAATCCCTAAAAATAAACTCGTCGTCATGACGGGTATTTCTGGTAGTGGAAAGAGTTCGCTCGCCTTTGATACACTTTATCAAGAAGGTCAACGTCGCTATATGGAATCTCTTTCTGCGTATGCAAGACAGTTCTTAGGTAACTTTGAAAAGCCAGATGTTGATCGCATCGATGGATTGTCCCCGGCTATTTCCATTGATCAGAAGACAACATCAAACAATCCTCGTTCTACCGTGGGAACAGTGACTGAAATCTATGACTACTTAAGATTACTTTATGCTAGAGTGGGCATTCCTTACTGTCCAGGATCGGATGAACCGCTCTCTAAACAATCCATTGAAGAAATGACACAACGGGTGCTTTCACTCAAAGAGGGTAGCCGTGTTGTTGTTATGGCTCCAGTGATTGAACGGCAAAAAGGAACCCATAAAAAATTGGCGGAGCAGTACCTTAAAGAGGGATTCACAAGAGCATATATCGATGGGGAAAATATCCTCTTAGAAGATATGCCTGAACTGGATAAAAACAAGAATCACGATTTCTTTTTGGTCATCGATCGTTTGATTGTCAAAGATGGGATTCGTTCTCGTCTTTATGATGCACTAGAGCTTGCAGCCAAACTCGCAAACGGGAAAACACGTGTTCAAGTGGGTGAAGATGCGATGCTTCACTTCTCGCAAAACTATTCATGTAATGATTCAGATTTTACGATTCCTGATCTTGAACCTCGTCTTTTCTCGTTTAATACTCCCATTGGAGCGTGCCCTTATTGCAATGGGTTAGGGGTTAAGATGGAAGTATCGGAAGATTTAGTCTTAGACCGCACGAAGAGTTTACTTGATGGGGGGATTATCCCTTATAAGAACAATGATACAGATAACTTGAATAATGCGATGATCGATGAAGTCTGCAAGACCTATGACATCGATATTAACGCACCCATCATGGAGTTACCTCAAGATAAGTTAAACATCATTTTATACGGTTCACCCGATCAAATTCATTTTAAAATGCGTTCTTCATCAGGACGTGTTCATGAAAAAGTCGATTATTTCGAAGGGGTTATTACTAACCTAACCCGCCGCTATCGTGAAACAACCTCGGAATGGATTCGAACATGGATTGAAGGTTTCATGACAGAAGCTATCTGTCCTACTTGTCATGGTGCGAGACTCAATGAACAAGCACTTTCCGTCAAAATAGGTAGGAAAAATATGGATCAACTCACGCGTTTATCCATCGATGACACGATTACATTCTTGAGCCAACTCGATCTTAATACAGAGCAGAAACAAATCGCTCGTCTCGCTCTTCAAGAAATCATCAACCGCCTAACCTTCCTTCAAGATGTGGGGTTAGGGTATTTAACGTTAGCTAGATCCGCAGGTACGCTTTCTGGTGGAGAAGCCCAACGCATTAGACTCGCAACCCAAATCGGATCGAAGCTTACGGGCGTTCTTTATGTCTTAGATGAACCTTCGATTGGTCTGCATCAACGTGACAATCATAAACTGATTGAAACGTTAAAGAAGATGCGGGATTTGGGAAATACGCTTGTTGTCGTGGAACATGACCATGAAACGATGCTCGAAAGTGATTATTTAATTGACATTGGACCACGTGCTGGTAAACATGGCGGACAAGTGGTCGCGGCTGGAACACCCCAAGAAGTAATGGATAACCCCAATAGCATCACGGGACGTTATCTCAAGGGATTAGAAAAAGTAGAGACACCAAAAACAAGACGGCCAGGTATCGGTAAAGATATCATGATCATTGGGGCAAGAGAAAACAACTTAAAAGATATCTCTGTGGGTTTCCCAATAGGTAAACTCACCGTGGTTACCGGTGTTTCTGGATCAGGAAAATCAACTTTAGTCAATGAAATCTTGATGAAAGGCCTGCAGCATAAGTATTATAAGACAAAAGAATTACCGGGACTTCATTCAGCGATTAATGATCATAACATGATCGATCGTGTCATCGATATTTCACAAGCACCGATTGGACGTACCCCAAGAAGTAATCCAGCGACCTATACAGGCGTTTTTGATGATATTCGCGATCTTTATGCACAGACCAATGAAGCGAAGGCTAGAGGATACGAAAAGGGACGATTCTCCTTTAATGTACGTGGTGGTCGATGTGAGGCATGTGGAGGTGACGGGGTCAAGAAGATCTCCATGCATTTTCTTCCTGACGTCTATGTCCCTTGTGAAGTTTGCGGGGGATCACGTTATAACCACGAAACACTACAAATTAAGTACAAAGGAAAGAATATCGCCGATGTGTTAGAGATGACCGTTGAAGAATCAATGTACTTCTTTGAAAATCACCCTAAGATCTATCATAAATTGAGAACTTTATTTGATGTAGGTCTTGATTATATTACGTTAGGACAATCCGCGACCACACTTTCGGGTGGGGAAGCTCAACGCGTCAAACTCGCATCAGAACTCTATCGCAAAATTACGTCATCATCCATCTACATCTTAGATGAACCCACGACAGGACTACATACAGACGATGTCAAACGCTTGTTAAAAGTGCTTCACAGAATCGTTGATGAAGGTGCAACGATGGTCATCATCGAACATAATCTTGATGTGATTAAGAATGCAGACTATATCATCGATTTAGGACCTGAGGGTGGCGATGGTGGCGGTGAAGTCATCGCGTTAGGTACACCTGAAGAGATTGCTGCTGTCGAAACATCGTATACAGGTCAATATCTAAAGAGAACTTTAGAAATATAGAATATTTAACAAATGTGTTACAATAGCACATGTTGGGAGTTATCATGAACGAGCAAAAACCCGATAAGGATCCCAAGAAACTTACGGAAGAAGAACTTCTTGAGATGCTTGAACAACTCAAAAAGCAGAAGAAATCAACCACAAGGCATTTAAGTGTTGCCCTTGGTTTTCTCTTGCATAAAAACTATGTGATTCACTTGATTCTTTCGTTATCTGTGAATCTACTCATGTTTGCGGTTGTGTTAGGGCTTGGTATTGGCATCAATTTTCCGTTTGTGGACATGACACTTATCGGATTTATCTTCGCTGTTCTCCTTTTGACCTTCATGGAAAACTTTGTTAAAATATTGATGTTTAAATATCTATTCAAAGCCATGCTTTACAGCTTAGGACTTCTCTCGGTCATGATACAAATTGTCATTTTGTATCTCGTTGATTTAGCGCTTGTGGAAGGGTTCCATTTTATCTCGATTGAGCGCTTGATTATCTTTGCGTTTAGCTTCTCACTTTTAAGACTAGTTATATCCATATATCTAAGACGCTTTTTGTACAATGAAAAGATTGTCTTCTTAGGAGGAAAACGATGAAACTTAAGATTAAACATGTCGCAAGAGATCTCAATCTACACGTCTTAAACGACAAAAAGTGCATGGAAAATCAAATTAAATCAGAAATGCTATCACGTCCAGGGGTTGAACTTGCGGGGTTTCTTGATTTCTTTGATGCTGAACGACTTATTTTGGTCGGTTCTAAAGAAGCACATTTTTTGAACCTTCTTCCTTACGACATTCGTAAACAAAGGGTTGAAGATATCTTTGAAAAGAATCCTCCTGGGATCATCTTTTCTGTTAACGTAGAGATCGATGACTATTTTATTGTTCTTGGGAATCAATATAATGTCGCGATCATGAAGAGTGAATCAAGAACGACACCATTATCAGGTGCGTTATATCAATACTTGCACAGTAAACTCGCACCAAGAACCTCAATGCACGGTGTTCTATTGGATATTCACGGGTTAGGGACACTGATTACAGGTAAATCCGGGATTGGTAAGAGTGAAACCGCATTGGAACTTGTGAAACGTGGGCATATCTTAATCAGCGATGATCGTGTGGATATCTTCGAAGCGGCACCTGGGGTATTGATTGGAAGTGCACCCAAGGTCTTAGAACGCTATATTGAAGTTCGCGGGATTGGGATTGTCGATGTCGTCCAGATGTTTGGGGCTGGTGCTTACCGGGAAAACAAAAAGATTCGTCTTGTTGTCGAACTCGAACATTGGAAGAAAGCCAAACAATATGATCGCTTAGGCATTGATACAGAATATATCAAGATCTTTAATACCGAGATTGCGAAGATTACCATCCCCATTCTTCCTGGAAGAAATGTGGCAACATTGGTTGAATCCGCAGCCATGAATCAAAAACTTAAATACCTAGGTTATAATGCAGCCTATGAATTAACCCAAGCGGTTGCCCTTCGTGCGGCAGGAAAGAGAAAGGATGACGAAGATGACGAAGATTATTGAGTTCTTTAAGAAAAGCAGTGATAGACGGAATTATACGATTCTACCCATTGTCTTTTTGATTGTTTTAGCCCTTGCAATACTCCCCCAAAGTGGAACACCTTATAACAATATCGCCGTGGATTTGGGATTTGCTCAAATCGCATGGTATGCAGTCTTTATTTTAACAGGACTTTCCTTAGGTGCCTTTTTGGCCTATGAAGAGTTTAAACGTGTCGGATGGAATCCAGAAATGCTCTTTGATGCTTTGATCTGGGCGGTTCCACTCTCCATTATCGGATCGAGACTCTATTATGTTGTCTTTGACCCAAGTCCTAATTATAATTCAATTGGTGATGTATTCAATATCCAAAATGGAGGACTTTCCATCCATGGAGCGGTCATCACAGCGTTTATTTTCGTGGTAATCTGGACCAAGAAGAAGAAACTCAATTTCTGGTTGCTCGCAGATATTCTAGCGATTGGATTTTTAGTAGGTCAAATCATTGGGCGTTGGGGTAACTTCATGAATCGTGAAGCCTATGGTCCAGCGATTGAATCTGAGTTTATTTTGAATATTTTACCAACATTTATCAAAGATCAAATGTATATTAATGGGGTTTATCATCACCCAACCTTCCTATACGAAGGATTATGGAATTTAGCAGGACTCATTTTCTTATTGATTGCAAGAAGAAAGCGTTGGTTTAAAGTGGGCGACACCATCGGCTTATATTTAATTTGGTATGGTTTAGGTCGTGGTGCCATTATTGAACCCTTACGTACCGGTGGAGATCCCAACGATGCGCTTCGTATGTTTGGTTTACCCACCAACATCATCTTATCTCTAGGTCTCTTTATGCTTGGCGGTATCGTAATGATCTACGTCAAGAGTAAAGTGATCAAAGATCAAAAGTATTATGTCGATATGTTGGTAAGTGAGCATGATTAAAACTGTACTTTTCGATCTTGATGGAACGCTCATTCAAACCACGAAAATCATTATCGATACATTTAAAATCACCTTTGCAAAATACTTTCCGCATTTGACACTCACCGAAGAAGAATATACCAATTTTTTAGGACACACGTTGTTCATGACGTTTGGTTATTATACGGATTCACCAGAGAAAGTCGATGAAATGGTCAAATTCTACCGTGAAGTCTCTGATGAAATGATTGAAAAAGGATTACAAAGCTATCCTGGTGCGAGAGAAACCATTGAATATTTAAAGAAGAAAAAGGTCAAGGTTGGGGTTGTTACCTCAAAGATGCGCCATGTAGCAAGTCATCATCTCCATTTGGTTGGACTCGATGACTTAATAGAAGGTATCATTGGGTATGAAGATGTCAAAGAACATAAACCTGCCCCTGAACCGATTGAAAAAGCATTGGCGTTATTTAGTGCCAAGAAAGAACAAACCGTTTACGTGGGAGACCACGAAAATGATATCGTTGCTGCTAAGAAAGCAGGTATTTTAACCTGTGCAGTGACGTACAGTGAACGATTAGGACAAATGCTCAGCTATCAGCCTGACTTTGTCATCGATGAATTAGTCAATATTAAAGATTTGATATAGGAGATGAAGATGATGCTTTACGATGTACTCATTATTGGAACAGGTCCTGCGGGAATTACTGCCGGGATTTATGCAAAAAGAGCGAATTTAAAAGTCGCCATGTTTGAAAAAGATACGCCAGGCGGACAGTTATCTAAATATAACGAAATCGAAAACTATACGGGAGCTAAGAAAGTAGCTGGTTATGAACTCGCGACGATGATGATTGATCACGCGTATGAACTCGACATCGAAGTGATTTATGATGAAGTCACCAAGGTAGAACTCGATGGTAAAATCAAAAAAGTTGTCACCCCTAATGGAACCTATGAAACAAAAGCGGTTATTATCGCGAGCGGTAACGTCCCTCGTCGTTTAGGTGTCGAAAATGAAGATAAACTCGCGATGAACGGGATTAGCTGGTGTGCGATTTGTGATGGACCTTTATATAAGGAACGTAAACTTGTCGTGATTGGTGGTGGAAATTCCGCAGTTGAAGAAGCTGCGTATCTTGCAACACTCGCGACGCATGTCACCATCGTTCAAAACTTAGACTTCTTGACTGCAGATCCTAAAGCCCAAGACATTTTGAAGAAGATGACGAATGTGGACTATCGTTTTGGATCGGTTGTCGATAAGTTTGAAATGGATGACAAAGGATTGACCGGTGTCACCATCAAGAATACGAAGGGCGAAAAAGAAACCATTTCAGCTGAAGGTGTGTTCGAATATGTCGGACTTATCCCCGTCACAACCTTTGTCAAAGACTTAGGCATTACCAATCAATGGGGTTACGTCATTGCCAACGAAAAGATGGAAACCGCAGTTCCAGGTATTTATGCCGCTGGTGATGTCATCGTTAAGCAAATCCGTCAGGTTATCACTGCTGCTGCCGATGGAGCCATCGCTGCACAAAACGCGTTAAAATATATTGAATCTTGGGAGTAATCGATGAGTTTTGCAAAAACTGTCAAAGAGGAATTGGTGACGATTCCGGTTGGGGTTGAAGAACAATTAGCAGAATTTTCTGCTTTCCTTAATCTCAATACCGAATTTCATATTGAAGAGCGGCAAAAAATGCTCGACTTCAAAATCAACAATCCCACCGTTGCTAAACGGTTTTTGCAACTGGTTCGTACGCTTTATCAAGCAGAAACAAGTTTAATTACCCTAAAGAATCATAAACTCAAACAAAGAAACACGATTATCATCCGGATTCAATCCAAAGTGGAAGATATTATTAATGAGCATGGACTCTTTGAAAATCCTGTTGAAAATGAAGAGTTGATGACAGAAACACCAGAGACCAAGAAAGCTTATTTAAGAGCAGCGTTTCTTTCAGGTGGATCGGTCAATCATCCTAAAACAGCAGAATATCATTTGGAGATTTTTTCTCAAGACCCCGATCAGGTGGTATTTATCCAAAAACTGATGAATAGTTTTGATCTCAATGCCAAGATTACCAATCGTAGACACGGCTATATCGTCTATTTGAAGGATGCTGAAGGGATCAGTGATTTCTTGCAGCTAACGGGTGCGATGAATTCTGTTTTTCAATTTGAAGATATTCGCATTAAACGTGATTTTAATAACTCGATCAACCGTGTAATGAATATGGAAATCGCCAACGAAAAGAAGGCAGTTGAAGCAGCTTACCGGCAGATCAACGATATTGAAATCGTTGAAAAGTATATACCTAAAGATCAAATTGATCAACGTAGTCGTCAAGTCATTGAACTTAGAAAAGCTCATCCTGATGCGAGTTTAATGGAACTTGTCGATCTCTATTTGGATACTTATCATGAGCCTATCAGTAAATCTGGACTCAATCACCGTTTGGTAAAAATAAAGCAAATGGCGAGTGAGATTAGGGAGGGTCTGAAATGATCAAGGGTATCGGAATTGATTTAGTCGAACTCAAACGAATTTCCTCATGGAAGGAAGACAAATTTCTTGATCGCATCTTATCGGATGAGGAAAGAAAAGTCTATGAGACCATCACCCATGAACAGCGTAAGCTGACCTTTATAGGGGGCAGATTTGCTGCTAAAGAAGCACTATTTAAAGCCTTTTCCACGGGTGATAAACGCGCAAATTATCAAGATTTTTCCATTTTAAATGATGAAAATGGAAAACCTTATGTCGTCTCCATTCACCAAACCAAAGACATGATGATTCATATATCCATCACGCATACAGACGATTATGCGATGGCATACGTAGTGATTGAGACACTTTAACATAATGTCTCACAAAGTTGTAATTTATGAGATAATTCGGTATAATTCTTAAGTGATAGGATGTGACATTATGGCAAGAGTCCAACAAGTAAACCAAGCCAACAAAAAGAATCAACCCTCAGCACAAAAATCAGGTGCTGATAAACAGAATAAAGAATTAGCAAAAACCAATCCCAAGCGTGAGCCATCAAAGAACGAAATTCTTTTCTTCCGTATTGGCATGTCCGTGATTGCACTGACGCTCATCACGGTGGCGATTATTTTCACGATTGAGTACTTCATGAACGATGAAGAAGTTCCTGGCGTTTATGATGATTATATTTCCATTACGTCATCCGACTTAAAGTATTTAACGTATGATGATGGTTCTGGCGTCTATGGTGATTTCAGTTATTTCCAAGGAAAAGAAGATTATGAAGATTTACTTCAACTCATCAATGACAATACAGAAATCTATGTGTATTTCTACCGTGGTACAGATATCGATGATGAGATTAAAGAACTGATTTTAAGCAAAGATTTATCCGATAAAGCTTTCTTCTTGATTGATCTCGATGTTGCTGGTGATGCTTTATCAGGAACAGACTTTGCGCACCTTGATCTTGATCTCACTCGTGATAACTTGTTCTTGACCTTTGATGTGGAAGCCCAGACATTTAGTCTTGAAGTCCGAGTGGTCGATATTTTAAGAGAGATTGGAAAATTATAAAAAACATAAAGGGCTCAGCCCTTTTGTGCTATATAGAGGTCGAAGATGAACGAACAAATTCTAAAAGATATTCAAAAAACATTAGGCATCCCCATGAAGGGCATCACTACGGTTTTGGAGTTGCTTGAAGAAGGAAACACCATTCCTTTTATCGCTCGTTACCGTAAAGAAGCGACAGGTGGATTAGATGAAGAACAAATCAATGAGATCTATAAGACGTGGGATTATCAAAACAATCTTCTTAAACGTAAAGAAGATGTCATTCGTTTGATCGATGAAAAAGGTATGCTCACCGAAGACTTAAAGGCAGAAATTTTGGCTGCACAAAAATTGGTAGAAGTGGAAGACTTATATCGTCCCTTTAAAGAAAAGAAAAAGACAAAAGCGACAGAAGCGATTGCTAAAGGTCTTGAACCTCTCGCCAGTTGGATTCTTTTAATGACGAATGATGATGTCATTAAAGAAGCGAAGAAATACGTCAAAGACGATGTGAAAACGCCTGAAGAAGCCATTGAAGGTGCAAAATACATCATTGCTGAAATGGTATCCGATGATGCGAATTACAGAAAATCATTACGTCAAGAAATGGTATCTCATGGACAAGTGATGACATCTTTAAAGAAAAATGCAGTGGATGAAAAGAAAGTCTATGAAATGTATTATGAGTACCAAGAACCCGTGAGTAAAATTCGGCCTCACCGCGTTCTTGCGATCAACCGCGCTGAAAACGAAAAAGTCATCACCGTCAAAATCGAAACTGATAGAGAACGCATGACTTCTTATCTTGAACGAAAGATCATTAAACGAGAAAATTCCCCCGCATCACCTTATATTAAAGAAGCGATTGATGATGCGTTAAAACGTTTGATTTATCCCTCATTGGAACGTGAAGTTAGAGCAGAACTCACGGAAAAGGCAGAAGAACAAGCGATTGAAATCTTTAGTGTGAATCTTCAAAAACTTCTCTTACAACCACCCATGAAAGATAAGATCGTTTTAGGGATTGACCCTGCTTTTAGAACTGGATGTAAACTTTCTGTGGTCAATGCACAGGGGACTGTCTTAGAAAAAGGGGTCATCTATCCCCATGAGAAGACACTCGGTGGCAGAATCACCGATGAACAAATCATGGAATCACAACGTAAACTCCTTCTTCTCATCAAGAAATATAAAGTTGACATTATCGCTATCGGTAATGGAACGGCATCGAGAGAAACCGAAAGCTTTGTCGCAGACTTAATTAAAGCGACAGGCATGAAAGTACAATATGTCATCGTCAACGAAGCAGGGGCTTCTGTCTATTCAGCGTCTGAACTCGCTAGAGAAGAGTTCCCTGATTTCTCTGTCGAAGAACGCTCAGCTGCATCCATTGCTCGTCGTCTTCAAGATCCGCTTTCTGAACTCGTTAAAATTGACCCCAAGTCCATTGGTGTCGGACAATATCAACATGATGTCACGCCAAAGAAGTTAAATGAACAACTCAACTTCGTCGTCACACAAGCCGTCAACCAAGTTGGCGTGAACGTGAATACTGCCTCCAAAGCATTACTTATGTATGTTTCTGGACTCAATAAATCTGCAGCAGAGAATATCGTGAAATATCGTGACCAGATGGGACGATTTAGACGTCGTGAAGAGATTCTCAATGTTCCAAAGATGGGTGGAAAATCATTTGAACAAGCCGCAGGTTTCCTACGGATTCAAGATGGTGATGAAGCACTCGATATGACAGCAGTTCACCCTGAGTCCTATGGCGTTGCTAAAGAGATTATGCGTAGATATAACATCACGGGTGAAATGTTTGGGAAAGATATTGTTAAAGAAGCGGTTGCTTCTTTAGATCGTAAGAAGATCCAAGAAGAACTCCATGTGGATAAATACACACTCGATGATATTTTAGATGCATTCATCGCACCACTACGAGACCCTCGTGATCAATACTCACAACCCATCCTAAGAAGTGATATCTTAAAGATTGATGATTTATCCATCGGTATGGAACTTGAAGGTACGGTAAGAAACGTGGTTGACTTTGGTGCCTTCATCGATATTGGACTTAAAGAAGATGGACTTCTCCATATTTCTAAGATTAGTAAATCCTACATTAAGCATCCTAAAGATGTCTTAAATGTGGGTGATATCGTCAAAGTTTATGTGCTCAATATTGATTTGGTCAAAGGTAAAGTCGGTTTGACCATGTTAAAAGAAACGATTGGAAAATAAAGAAAAGGGACTCAGGCACAAACCTGAATCCCTTTTTAATTAAAAATTGGATTTAACCTTTCATATTGAAAAGACCTGCAGTTTCTGATGAAAATGTCAAAATGACGACATTGTCTTGAATCACAACGAAGCGTCCTTCAGTTGCTTCAATCATGAGTTCATCATAGAAATCAGTTGCTTGGTCATTGTCCTTTAAGACAACAATTTCAGCCCAACGTTCACTCGTGTTGACATAACCGACATAAAGATCAATCACATCAAGATCGAGATCATATTTCTCATTGACCATGTTGGCTTGATAGTATTCCCTTGAATCTTCATCACGTTGTTCAAGCACATAACCATCTTCCTCTAAGATGTCAATGACATCACTCGTTGTCTTCGAACTGCCTCCACTACACGCGACTAAGAATAGACTAAGTCCCAATAAAAACAAAAAACTAAAAAAGATTTTCTTCATTGCATTCTCCTTATGTTGATTTTAGATGCTATTTCGTCGATGTCCTTATATGTTTAGGATAACATGATGTCAAATGAGATGCAATCTAAATATTTTATTGTAAATGTCATAAAGATGTCATAAAATAGAGATATAAAGACGACACCTAGATGCGCGATTGACCATGAAAGACAGCACATGGTTTTTTTGTTATTAACAATCAGGAGGGTACATTATGAAGTGTCAACATTGTCAAGAAGAAGTATCAGCATGGAAAAAAACATGTCCAAAATGTGGACAAGAGACTGGAAGTAAAGTGGTTTTGTATCGTGAGAAAACATGGCACGTCATCAAGGTAATCGCGCGATTTATCAAGAAGGCTTTTTTGTATCTTCTCGATCGCGCGATTTTTTATGCCAAAAAAGCATGGCCTCATATCAAGAGATTTTTCTCGGTGAAGAGAAATGTTTATATTACTGCTGGGGTCCTCGCGGCCTTTATTCTATTCTTTGTCATTTTGGGATTACTTAGAAAACCAACAACAGAAACACCCATTTTGGATTTAGGAGATCCAGTGACTGAACTTGAACAAAATGTTCCATTTACCGGTGCGGTTCTATCCGTTGATGAAATCACATCACCCATCTATGGTTTTGAAATGGTGGTCCCCTTTGGCGCTTATGATGAAGCGACACCTTTTGAAATCACCACACAAACCATTGACTCGCATGATTTAGGTGATGAATTTGATCCGATTACACCATTGATCAATATCAATAATGGACATGAGTTTTCTAGTGAACCTATGACATTAACCATCCCTATTGAACTAGAAGAGGGTGAGTTCGCCATGGGCTTCTACTACAATCCTGAAACCAACGATCTTGAAGGTATTCCGATGAAGGATTTGACCTCGACAGAAATCACATTATTTACCTATCACTTTTCAAGTATCGTCATCTCGAAGATCAGTATTGATGATCTATTGGCACTGACGAGTGTTGAAGACCAATATGTCAATACAGGATTTGTTCCTGGCGTTGATGATTGGCAATTTACGAATTACGGTTCATATCTCGCACAAAGTGGACATTGCGCAGGTCAAGTACTCACCATGTCTTGGTACTACCACACACAAAAAATGGGAAATGACGAACCTGCACTGTTCAACCTTTTTGATAATGTCGGTTATGAAGCAACCGAAGCTTTTATGGAAGATGATCAGTTAGGTTATCGTTTCGCATCAGTGATTCAATATCTTCTTGACTTTGAGTCAGATACATTCTATGACTATCTATCCTTTGCAGGAAATAATAAGCAGCTCATCTATTTCGCATTTAGCTACGCGATGGTTATCACAGAAAAGCCACAACTCATGGCCATTTATTCACATGATGGGTTTGGTGATATTGTGAGCGGACATGCCATTATGGCGTATAAGATGCAAGGCTATGACATTTATGTTGCTGACCCAAATTATCCAGGCCAAACCGACCGTAAAGTTCATTTTAATACCAATCCTGGTGTCTATGATTTTGATCCTTATTCATCCGGTGCGAATGCACAAGCGATTATTGATGATGGTGCACTGCTCTATGACGATATCTTTTATATTGGTGAATCTGCTTTAATTGATTATGACGTCATCGAAGAAGAATACAACAAAGTCCTTGACGGAACCATTGGTGATGACTATTTCCCAACCCTTGAAGCCGTCTATCTTTCCGAGTATAGTCAAACCTTAGAAGATCAAGTATGGACAGATGTCATCGATGATGAAATTACTTTAGGAACCGCACATAATGATGTGATGGCGTGCTATCTTCAAAATAAAGTGGTCATTGCAGTGACTGCAAATCATCCAGATGCTGCCTACACGCTTTATCAAGGCGATCAGCTTATTGAAGGACCTTATCTAGGTGAAGAAGATGGCTATATCTACTATGAAGTCGAATTGACAAATGGTGAGAATGAGATTGGTGTTTTGGCAGAAATTGTGGTCGGTGATGATCGCTATTATGCGGATTTCATGCGGATTACGATTAATTACACCGCAGGTGTGACAACTCCTTGTGCAGCAACCATCGTGGGACGATATAATTTCTATAGCAGAAGCGATGGTCAACAACTCGTTCAAAATCACTACATTTTAATCCGTGAAGATGGAACATTCACCGAAAGTTATACGGTCAACGAAACACTTTATACCAATGTCATTGATGGCACATGGACGGTAGTTCCTGGTCAAAATGCAGGTGAAAACATATTATACTTAACATTTGGTGGTATCACGGACACATATGAAGTCTTAGATAATTACCAGTGGTTACGATATACATCGGGAGATATTATTTTCCTCTTCCAAAAGACAAATTAGGAGGATATATATGGATTTTGTTATCATTGCCATCGTATTTATCTTTGTGGGTCTCATTGCAGGTGTGATTGGCTTTTTAGTCATGCAGAAAAACCAAAGAAACCAAAAGAATTCTCCAATAGAACACGCATCTGTCATCGTGATCGGAAACTATGCAGAATCGAGACTCGTCGGTGAAAACTTTCAACAAACGGTTGATTCAGCTCGTGGATTTACGGATAAGTCGTATTATGTTCGATTTAGAACAAAAACAAGAAAGATTTTATCATTTAAAGTGAGACCTAAAGAATGGTATAAGTACCATGAAGGCGATCAAGGCATTCTTACATATCAAGGCTATAAAATCATTAGTTTTGAAGCGAAGAATGTCGGTATTAAAGATCTAGCTTATTTTGATCGGAGTAAGAAAGAAGGGAAGACAGGATGGATTTATGGTGAAGCGACAGGGCTTGATCTGAGTATCCCATCCACAGAACCCAAACTTTTCGACATCAAAGATTTAGAACTATTCATCAAGGACGTAAAAAATGATGAGAGTGATTGGTTTTTTACCATTAAGAATGATAAAGGTGTCGAGAAGCAATTTGAACGAGATTCAAAAACGAAGATCAAAGAAACAAAACTGATTAATGATGAATCGATCACTTATCCAATGAGTGAATTATTGAAAAATATCAAATCTTGGTTGGAAGGTGAATAAGATGAGAAGCCGAGGAATCATCTTATGGTTCATCTGGGCAATCATTCTTGTGGGGTGCGCATCATCTAGTGAAGATTTTTCGGGTTCATACGTATCGATAAAGATCAATCCTGAAGTCAATTTACTGCTTGATGAAAACAGTCAAATATCTCATGTCTTCTATGGAAACGAAGAAGCCAAGGTGGTGTACTCTGATATTGAATTCGTGGGAAAGACATTATCTCAAGGCATTGATCTTATCATCAATGAGGCAATCAATACGGGATATATTGATCTATTGACCCCATATAACGCCATTTTAGTGTATGCACATCAAATAGACATCGATGACCTAACTTTTGAAGATGATGTCATGGGAATGGTTGAAAGGAAACTTGAACAACAAGGGATTGGTGGCGTTGTTTTAAAGCAAAGTGAATATAATGAGGATCTCATCACACTGATTGATGAATATCAAATCAGTATAGAAAAAGCAATTCTTATGGATGCCTATAGTAAAACAACGGGTAAAGATTTGGATAGTGCCGAAAAACTGTCTGTATCAAAGCTATATAGTGAGTTATCAAGTGCATGGAACGATGAATCCGATGCCAATAAAGAGGCCTACATAAAAGAAAAGAAAGAGATTGAAGCCTACTTTTTAAGTTCAGCGAGAGAGTATCGAAAAGGTGTCTTGCAAGGATTGATTGATTCACCAGATATGACGGAAGTGATGACGTTATTAAGCGATGATCCTGAACTTTTGCTTGAAAAAATTGAAAGACGAAATCAAGAAGTAAGACCTTATGTTCAAGCAAGACGTTCTAGTGGCTTAGAAAGTTATGTGATCGGACAGTATGTATTTGAAAGTGTTCGCTATGCACTCACCTATCGTGTTATCAATCACTACATTAGTATTAATGGGGATGGAACATTCGAAGAAAGTTATATATGGAGCTCAAGCTTACATGATACGAGTGGATTAAACACGGGGACATGGAGTATCAAAGACGAAAAGATTGATGCGGTTAATGGCTCAGGGTTTCACATGTACTATGGGATAGGCAACGGGCGAATCATCGAGAACATGCTCGATGGTAATGTGAAAACGTATATTAAGGTTCCATCAGTTGCAACATAGCCATCACTGCGATGGCTATTTTTGCATTCTATTTCCAATATCATCACTGATGGAATATAATACCTCTGTAAGAAGGGAGTTACCACCTGTGGTAGTGTAGATATGAAAACAGTACATGAATTTTTAGAGACAATTCCCAATTTATCGCATCGAGAAAAACTTGATGATTTAATCGAGTGGATATTGAAAAGTTTCCCCTCGTTAAAATGTGAAATCAAATGGAATCAACCCATGTTTATTGATCATGGGACGTTCATTTTAGCTTTTAGTGCATCGAAAAACCATTTTTCAGTCGCACCAGAATACGTAGGAATCCAGACTTTTTCACAAGCCATCAAGGATGCAGGATATGATCATTCCTCCATGTTGTTTCGCATTAAATGGAATCAAGACATCAATTATCAGTTGCTAAGTGACATGATTTCATATAACATGAAAGAAAAAGCAGGAATGACGTCTTTTTGGCGATAAATGTTCAGTATTTACGTAAGTAGAGTGTTGAAAATACAAAAATAAAAGGCGATGCGAATCGCCTTTCATATTTTCGTGAAATGGTTGACAAAGTAGTAAAAATACGCTATTCTATAAAGGCGTTCGTACGCAAATTGACTTTGGCTGGAGCAATACTCAAGTGGCTCAAGAGACGCCTCTGCTAAGGGCGCAGGCTGGGAAACCGGCGCGAGGGTTCAAATCCCTCTTGCTCCGCCATCTTTTTTTTGGCCCGTTGGAGAAACGGTTAACTCACATGCCTTTCACGCATGCATTCACGGG
>CALMNM010000055.1 GCA_937868795.1 uncultured Acholeplasma sp. | reverse complement strand
TCGGTTTAAATTTCATCGCTAAAATGGTGTTGATCACATGATAGTCATGCGTATGTGAAGGAGTACAGACAACGACTAAACTGTTGTCTTTGATGCCTTTTTCTTTGATAAAATCGGCAAATTTCTCATGATATGTCACATCTGCATCTTCAAACTTTTCGACGATGTGATCCCGTTCATCGATCATCGTGAGATGAAATTGAAGTGGCTTCAAGACTCTCGCGAGTGCTTGACCAACATGACCGCCTCCAAAAATATAGACATAGTTCTTATACCCGATAAACTCATAATAAAGCGTGACTTTTCCGCCACACACCATCGGTAGTGTGACGGTCTGATCAATCACTTTTCCTTTATCTAAAAGATATTTCTCGGTGAGATGAGTACGACTCTTGATCAGCTTTTTCGCCTTTTCGATCGCGTAGTGCTCAAGCGCACCTCCACCTACCGTGCCAAAAAACTCACCGCTTTCGCATACGAGCATTTTCTTTCCAACTTCAACAGGACCTTCTCCTTCTTTTTCAGTCGCTGTTACCAAAACCATATCGATGCCTTTGGCTTGATATTGTGCTATTTTTTGATAGAGATTTTGCAAAGTCATCACCTCATTTGATTTCGTCTAATGAATAAAATAGGTCGCAAGCATCGCGAGAATCATCATTCCTAAAGAGAATGCTAAACGAGGACGCCATGTCAACGTCACACGTTTTTGAAGCTTTATCCATCCTAGATAAAGCACTATCAAAAAGAGTGCTCCCATACTGCCATAGACCCACATGAATTCGATGGTCGCATCCATCGAGGCAAGCTGTGGGAAATTAAATCCTGTGAGTTGATGATTGATGACGTTGTTGACTAAAAAGAGTCCTCGCCACAAAAATGAGACCAATCCTAAGGCGAGCATCGTGATACCTTGAGGTGATTTTTTAGCAATAATGACGACACCCACCATGACAAGTGATTGAATCATGATGGCGATCATCGGATTATATGTTTTGATCGGTAAAAGACCAGGCATCAAGAAATTGATGGATTTGATGGAGGTAGCGATCAATCCAATCCACATGAGTGACCATGGACTCTTGAGTTTTTTCTCTGCCATCATTAAAATGAACGCAGCGAGTGGAAACATGATACTTCCCGAAATTAAGATGGGTAAAAAATGAAGCGCATAACCTAGGGTTGCTTCAAGCAAGCCCCAGATTGAACCAAAGAATAGTAGAGTAGCTAACTGTTTTCTCATTTATGTGTCTCCTTTTGTTTTTGAATGGCTTGATAGATTTTTTCCGGTGTGATCGGTAAATCAACGATACGAACGCCACATGCATGATAGATCGCATTGGCTAATGCAGCTGGGGGTGTATCAATCCCAATTTCACCGACAGATTTCGCACCAAAGGGTCCAGAAGGTTCATAGGATTCGGCAAACTCTGTTGAAAACTTCTTGACATAACTCGCATTAGGAATCTTATATTCAGCCATGTTGTTCGTGATCAAATGTCCATCTTTCTTATATTTCACGGCTTCAAGTGAAGCCATACCAATGCCTTGCATCAGACCACCTTCGACCTGTCCTCGTGCAAGATGAGGATTGATGGTGGTTCCACAATCAACGACGGATGCATAATGCAAGATCTCATATTCAAACGTCTTGGTATCCAGTTCAATCTCCACATAACCAGCCATAAAGGGCGGTGGCGATTTGTGTCCAACATAGGATTCGGTCACGGTCAACTGTTTTTGATCATGGTTATAATAAAGTCTGTTGGATAAATCGCTTAGTGAGATCTCTTGATCCCCAGATTGAAAATGATGTCCATCAAAGCTAATCGTATCACTATCGACATGAAGTGCTCTTGCTGCTTCTTCATGAAGGGCTTCAAGCATCTTAACCGCTGCTTTATAGACCGCATTACCTGAAACATAGGTGGTACTTGATGCATACGCACCCGTATCAAAGGGTGTCAAATCTGAATCTGAAGAATACACGATCACTTTATCGACGGTAGTCATCAGGACTTCAGCAGCAATCTGCGCTAAAATCGTATCGCTTCCTTGTCCGATGTCGGTGGCACCGACCATCAGATTATAAAAGCCATCATCGTTTAATTTAATCGTGGCTGCTCCCATATCAATATAGGGGATCCCACTGCCCTGCATGGCAATCGCCATTCCGACACTGCGTACTTTATCTTTGCTGATCTCTCGTTTCGGATAAAGATGATCCCATCCGATCAGCTTAGCTCCGCGTTCCAAACAATACTCGAGTTTACATGTGTCCATCATCATCGCGGTTCCTTCAGTACCTTCACCCATGATGGCGAAAATAGGACTTGTTTCATTTTCCTTCATCATGTTCATTCGTCTTATATCAAGAGGACTCATGCCAAGTTGATGGGACAGTTCATCAATGATGGATTCTAAGGCGAAGTTTCCTTGAATCGCCCCATAACCTCTAAAGGCACCCGCGGGAGTATGATTGGTATAGACCACTTGACCCGCGAAGCGGACCGCGTCGACTTTATTATAAAGAGGGAGTACTTTGGACCCCGTCACCATAAAGACGGTGAGTGCATGTTCCCCGTAAGCTCCTGTATCGGATAATACAAAACAATCAATGGCTCGAATTTTCCCGTTTTTCATCGCCCCAATCTTCATCGTAATCTTCATGGGATGACGACTGTAGGTTGATTCGTATACTTCTTCACGGGTATACACGATTTTCGATGGTTTCTTGGTCATCATCGTGACAAGAGCAACAAACATTTCTCCATGGAGTGCTTGTTTCCCACCATAGCCACCGCCGACACGCGGTTTGATGACACGAATTTTTGAAATGGGAATACCAAGGGTTTGTGATAGGATTCTTCTGACATGAAAAGGTGTTTGTGTGGAACTATAAATCACTAAACGATTTTGATAGTCAAGACGAGCATTTGCCGTATGAGGTTCAAGCATTGTGTGTGCTTGTGCTTGGGTGGTATAGGTGTTTTCCACCACGACATCACATGTGGTCATGACCTGATCGACATCACCCACGTGCATTTTGTACTCAGCGGCTTGATTCTTTTTTGGCTCAAAGCCAATGGGAAACATCTCACAGATTCCTTCCTCTGGGTGAATGATGGAAGGATGGCCATAGGCATGATCCATATCGAGAACAGGTTCTAAAATGTCATAGGTCACTTCAATTAATGATAAGGCTTGATTCGCAATTCTTTCATTGACGGCTGCCACGCAGGCCACTTCATCACCGACATAGCGAACGTATTCATCTAAGACAAACTTATCGTGAGGTGAAGGTTCAGGATAGCCTTGACCTGCACGGGTGAATGATTTTCTTGGCACATCCTTATGTGTTAAGACGAGTTCAACACCGGGAAGTGCTTGGGCTTTAGAGGTATCGATTGAAGTGATTTTTGCAAAGGGGTGAGGACTTCTTAATATCTTAATGATCAGTGATTTAGGTTCTGCTAAATCATCGGTATAGGCTTTTCTACCTAACAAAATTCCTTTTCCATCCACCGATGGAATCTTTTGATTGACAGCTTTCATTTTTTCACCCCCAGATAATCTTTAATGGCTTTAAACTGGGCTTGATATCCCGAACAGCGACAAAGATTTCCGATAATGTAGTGTTTAATTTCATCATCTGTTGGATTCTTTAGTTCCTTTTTAAGTGCATAAATGGTTAAGGCAATCCCTGAGTTACAAAAGCCGCATTGATCGGCTCCTTCATGACCAAAAAGATCAGCGATCACTTCGATCTCATCTTGGATACCTTCTACGGTGGTCACGTGTTTACCTTCCATGGATAAGGTGAGTAAACTGCATGATAACATCGGTTTATCATCTACAAGTACCGTGCATACCCCACAGCTGGAGGTATCACATCCACGGCGAACACTGATCATTTCTTCACCACGAAGTGTATCTAATAGGTATTCATCGGGTTTTGCATCATAATAGATCTTTTTCCCATTTAAATGAAAGGATACCATCATTTGGAATACACCTCCTTGAGTCCTCGTGCAATATAGGTTTCAGCCAGTAATTTTCTATAGGATTCCGATCCCCGATCATCCTCACCAAAACGGAGTTCTTGAACTCCTTGTTGAGCGACTGTCGTAAAGAGTACTTCATCAAAAGTCTTTGAATCCTTTAACATCCTCATAGCTTCAGTGGTGAGTTTTGCACGTTGAGGTCTTCCCCCAACCGCGATCTTCGTTTCTTTTTCTTTAAAGATGGCTACATTGACCACACAGAAGTCATTGATCACTTGTGCTACCTTTTTGAAGTAACCGTGACCTTCTTGTTTTTCGATGATCAGATGGGTGAGTATTTTTGTGCGATCCCCTTTATCTTCTAAAAAGGCTTCGAGTGGTTTGATTTCATCTGGGTATAACTTCACAGAAGCATTTAACGTGAGAAGCGGAGTCAAAATATCTGAAAATGAGAATTTGCTAAAAATAGAGCCCCCAATGGTTGCGATATGTCTGAAATTAACCCCCATAATCGATCCTAATGCTTGACTTAAAAACCCATCCCCTAAGACCTTGATGCTCTGATGAACTTCCATGTCTCTTAAGGTCGTGAGAGCACCGATGGTAATCTGTTTTTCATCTTCTTCAATCGCACTTAATCCAAGTTTGGATAGATCAATCAATTGATTGAGTGTGCGATTATTATACTTCATCCACGTCCCTCCTCCTAAAAGTGCATTTTTAGGATTTTCTTTGAGACGTTGATGGGCATCCTCGAGTGAGGTTGCCACATAATATTCTTTCACATGCACCATATTATTCCTCCTTTAAGCGTTTGATCTCTTCATAGATCGCTTGTGTGTCAATATCGATTAAAATATGGGGATCATTCACGTCAATCGTTTCAAATCCCATGCGATTCCTAAAATCTTTGAGTGTTCCGTCACTGGGTTCTCTTTTCAATCTTGTGATCATCATTTTCTTAATCAAAAGGGGATGCCCTCTTTTTCCTTCATAACTGGGGACACAAAGTTGACTTTGACATTGAAGGAGTGCTTCATAGGTTGTTCCTGCGACAAAAGGACAATCTCCTGGAAGCAAAAAAGAGTCTTCATGCGTCATGAAAACTCCTTTTTTAATCGATGAAAACATGCCTTTATCATAATCCGCATTAAAAACACATGTCACCATTGGATCATGTTTGACGAGTGAAGAAATGGTGTCATTGTCATGTCCTGTCACGATAAAGATGTGCGTCACATAAGGACGCATGCCATCAATCGCATGTTCAAGTAAGGTTTTCCCTTGAATCTTAAACAACATCTTATTGGACTGTGCTCGACTTGAATAACCTGCTGCTAAGATGACTCCTTGTGCCATAAAAGCGCCTCATATCTTTATTTTAAAACAAGGGCTTCATCGGGTTGGATAAGAAAAATCATGCCTTTGCGTTTCGCACGTTTTTGAAAAGAATGTCTTGACTATAGCATAGCACTATATACGAAAATAAACAACACTTTATGAGTAAAGTGGTGTTTGAATCACTTGATAAACTCATGAAATCAAACGAAAGAAAAAAGAACCATTCATCATGAACGGTTCTGTTAAAGATTAATTATCGTAGATTAACCCATACCCAAAGGGGAATAAGTAATCGTTGGGGTTATAATTCGCTGAATTGGAATTTTGACCAAATTTGGTTGAATCATAATACCATACAAATGGTGTTTTCCCTGTGAAATTATAGTCACCAAAGAATACATCAGCAATCCCATTGCCGCCTTCACTGCCTGGTAACCATGCAGCGACAAAGGCATCAAAGTGTTGGAGAATGTTATTGATGAGTAGAGGTCTACCAGAGAGCAAGATCCCGACCACATTCTTGCCAGCAGCTTGTGCATTTTGGGCAATTTGAATGGCTGCAGCATTTCCTGGGTGTGCTCTTCTTCCTGTAGTTATCCCTAAATCTTGATCATCACCATGATACTCAGCATAAGGCGTTTCAGCTAACACAACAATGACTGTATCTGCTTGTGAGACATCGGTCACTAATGAACCTGTGGATCCGATTAATGCTTCAGCAAAGCCATCATAGATGGTGGTAGCTCGAGCTTCTTTTCGATATTGAGCAAAGCCGGCTTGTGCACCACTTTCAGGGTCAACAGCACCTTGCCATCCCAAAGACCATCCTCCAAACATGAGTCCAAAATCATCAGCTCCTGGTCCAACAATCGCGATCTTTTGATTCTTCGAAAGAGGAAGGGAGTTATTGTTGTTTTGTAAAAGGACAAGTGATTTACGTACTGCTTCTCTTGCCACATCCAAATGCGTTTCATCCGCGAGTAATTCAGGTTGATATCTGAAAATATCTTCTGTGAATAAACCGCGCTTGTATTTAATCGTTAAAATTCGGCGAACTGCATCATCGATTCTCGATTCAGAGATATCGCCATTATTGTATCCCGCAAGGATATCATTATAGGCAGCTTTCCAATCGTTAGGTTCCATGAGCATATCTACACCAGCATTGACTGAGTCAACGACTTGATCATAATGACTTCCTGGTAGTTGATGAATCGCATCATAGTCAGAAATAATAAATCCTTCAAATCCCATTTCATCTTTTAATACAGTTTGAATCCAATATTCAGATCCATGCATTTTCGCTCCTCTGATAGAAGAGTAAGAAATCATGATAGTATCCACATCTGCATCAATCGCTTCTTGATAGGGAGGTAAGTGAATGTCTCTGATCTGTTGATCCGTTAAGAGTGCATTGCCTTGGTCAATACCGCCTGAAGTTCCACCATCTGCGACAAAGTGCTTCGCAGTGCCGCTAACGCCGGCATCTTGTAAGCCTTCAATGAAGGAGGCAACAAGCCCTGAGACTAACGCGGTATTTTCACTTAAACTTTCATAGGTTCTTCCCCATCTTGCATCCTGTGCGATACTGACTGCGGGAGCAAACGTCCAAGAAATTCCAGTTAATCTTGTTTCAATCGCGACAACTTCACCGATTCTTCTCATAAGTTCAGGATCATTGGCTGCGCCAAGTCCGATGTTGTGAGGGAATAATGTGGCATTAAGTAAGTTATTATTTCCATGAACCGAATCCGTACCAAAGATAATGGGGATTCCAGATGAACTTTCTTGAGCGCCTAATTGATAAAGGACATACATTCTAAACCAATCATCGATATCATCACCTGGGATCGATCCACCACCATTGAGGACTGATCCTAAATTATAATCTCTAATATCGGAAGGTGAGACACTCCCGCGTTCACCTTGAATCATTTGACCCACTTTTTCTTCAATGGTCATCGTTGATAATAAGGTATTGACATAGGATTCCATATCGGTTAAGTCAGGTGCTGTCCATACAGCACTTCCAGGGTTATCAAACTGTGTGATAATTTCAAACGATTCAACGATCTTGATTTCTTTAAAGATGACTTCACCGAGTTCACTTGCTGAAATGTCTCCTAGGAAGATATTGAATTTTCCATTATCATAATCGCCATCAGAGATCGCATATCCAGTGAATGTTTGATATTCACTGGTGAGTGAAAGTTTTTGTTGAAACATGCGTGTTTGATCGTTACGTTCAAACGCAACACCAATCTCTCTACCACTCGCAACATTGGTTTTTGCTGTGATGGTAAAGGTGTAGCGATACCCCGCGATAAAGTCAAAGCCTTCATAACCAAAGAGTGTTTCCCAGTCCGTTGATGTCACACGTGTTACATTCACTACTAAGACGGGATAACTTCCTTCCATCTCTGAGTTCATCGTCATATTTGACGCTCCGATGGATGTTTTGACTAATCCTGTTGTCTGGTAGGTATCCCAGGTAAAATCAACAGGTTCAACATATTCAATCACGGTAATATCAATGACTTCGGAATGAGTTCCAAAATCGCTATCAATATAAGTGATAATCACCTCAAAGTCACCGAGTTGTGAAATCTTGCCATCCGTAATCACAAGCGTGGTGGTGATCATGCTTTCTAAGACAGCAACATTGCCTAAGATGCTGTTGTCAATTTCAAACCATGTGGTAAAATCAGGCGCATCATCGCCTAGATATAACACATTGGTCGCTTCTTCAGTTACTGTAATTTCGGTGGTATTGGTAGGTGTTTCTTGATCTTGACACGCGGTGATTCCAAGTACCAGCAAAAATAACATCGAAACCAGTAGTATTTTTTTCATTCATTTTCTCCTGTTTTATTTTTTTATTGACATCATGCCCATAGGGATTATATCATACATTTTTGTAAACTAAAACGCTTTCGTAACTAGTTTTTAAACTTTCTACGTGTGTGATTATAAGAAAAAGCCCCTAGAGGCTTTCTTGAAAGTTAGAGCTGTTGAGAATCAAACACCTTATAAAGTGTATTACTTGAAGTAAGAAATTCTCACTAAATGTATTCACTCTATTGATGCAAATACACATAAAAATTGGTTTGAATGTCTAGTAGACTTATTTCATGAAGATTGCTATAATGCTCTTCAGAGCAATTACGTACCACGAATGATATTAATGGATTCGATTTTCATGATTTTAGTTAATGAAAGAATGGTGCAGGCTACTAGGAGTAACAAACTAAATAATCCAGAGAGTATAACAGTGGTCAAGTTAATATAAAAGACTTTTATTATAACATTCCAATACTCAGCGAGTGCTTTGTTTTGTAAGAAAGCTAAAACAAATGAAATACCAATCGATAATACGTATGAAATCGAAAGCAAGATACCCCAAATAAAACCATATATTTCAATTATCTGTTTTTTCCTAAATCCAAGAGAAAGAAGTATTCCTATTTCCTTTTTAGTGTGTGTGAGATTAATAGATATAAAAGAGAAAATAAGTAACATTCCAATAAAAGCAAACACAATACCTAGTGTAAGTACAATAACACTTGAAGCAACAATTCCTTTTTGTAATAAATATAATTGGTCACTAAAAATCGATATATGAATTAGATGATGATTCATTGCATATTTTAGCAGTTCTTGCTGTTCTGAGGGATCAACATTGACATGAAGATATAATTCTCTTGAAGAACCTTGATTTTCATATATTAAACTTTCAAATTCATTAGGCGATACCATAAATGTGAACTGAGAATTTTGGTCATAATCATCAAGGATACCAACAACTGTATAAGTTTTTTGATTGAAGCTATTTCCAGGAAAATCTAAGACTATCTCTGAACCTAATAACTGTTGAATTTCATCGTATTGGTTTGTGAGTGACCCTGGTATAAGATTATAATCAATGTAAGTGTCTACAAAATTCAAGCAAATAACAATCTCGTTTTCTTGAGTTGGAAAGTTACCTACAAGTGGGAACTCAGTATACATATTACTTGACGCAAACTTAATATCTCTAATCGAACCATCGCTAAGAAGGAGACTAACAAAATCAATAGAACCAATAGAGTCCTCATATGTGTCCTTGCTCATATATAAAACAGCAAATTCTTCTGAAAGTTTAGTAAAATATACTCTAGTGCTTATGCGATCTTCTTGAAGTAGTTTTAGAATATCTTCATAATCGGTTTGGATTATTCCAACTATATAAAAAGCGATTTGGCTATTATCTGGTTGAATAAACTTTCCTATTAGATCTTCAAATGTGTAATCATTAAAAGATGGTAAATAACTAATCATTTGATGAGCTGTATAATCAGTAATTAAAATTTCTCCATATTGATTTGGTAAATTTCCTATTAAAATATCATATTGTACATCCTGGTTTATAGTAATAATTTTGTGTATATTTAATGTATCATAAGGATTCCCATAATTTGCATATCCCAGTACAGTTATAGCATCCTGAGTAGTATTTTCTGTGTTTCTTATCCTATATGAAATGTCAAAACTGCTACTAGGAAAGAGTTGTTCAAGGTTCGAAATTTCCAAGGGTGAAAGGAAAGAATTAATATCTAAATTTGCATCCTTAGCTAAATCAAATTTATATAGTTTTTCTGAATCATATGTCCTTAAGGTTGCTTCCTCAATATTATAAGTAATATAAAATGATGCTAGATTTATAAATGATAAACTTATAATGAACACAATTATCGTTAATAGTAACTTTTTTCTTTGATTTTTTATGTAACTCATAGCAAAACGAACACTCAATGAATGCTTTGTTTTTCTATCAACATGATTTAAATCTTCAAATTTTGTATTACTAGTATGAATGAAATCTTGTTTGTTTTTTCCGTCAACAAGTCGTATTATAAAGTCACTATATTTATTTGCATAATCCTCATCATGAGTAACCATTATTACTAGCTTTGTTTTAGAAATTTGATTGAGTAATTCAAGAACTTGTTTTGCGTTTTCTGAATCCAAATTTCCAGTGGGCTCATCAGCGAGAATAATTTGTGAATCCTTAGCTAAAGCTCTAGCAATGGCTAATCTTTGTTTTTCTCCACCACTTAATGAATTTGACTGTTTAGTTTCATAATTTGGCAAATCTACAGATTTTAAAACTTCTCTAACTCGTTCTCGAATTTCATGTTTTGTAAATTTAGGATTTGTAATCTCAATTGCGATAGCAATATTATCATAGACTGTTAATCTCTCAATGATGTTATAGTCTTGAAAAATCATGGCGATCGTATGCCTTTGATAATGTGATCTTTGAATTTCTGACATTTCACTAAGTTCGCAACCATTGTATTTAATACTTCCCTTTGTATATGATTCCATTCCCGCAATCAAATACAATAAGGTCGATTTCCCACTCCCGCTTTTTCCCAAGATAGAATAAAAACCTCGATCACCGATTGCTAAATCTACCTCTCTCACGGCTTCTACAAAATTATCAGTATTGGGGTTGTATATTTTCGTTAATCCCGTTATGTTTAGCAATATGTATACCTCGCAGGTGTAAATTTGTCGAAATAGTTGTTATCTAATATAAACGCGATTTAATTCTCTCATTTGCGAAACTAATTGATATGAGTTATTCGTGGAGTCCCATGTATATATAAACGGAGAAGTACTTCGATTGTAAGCGCTATGAAACTCATAACTTTGGTATAAATAATCGTAATCAGCATATGTGTCATCATACACATAATGTTTTGTCCTGAAAGGCCATGTGCCGGTATAATATGTATAGTCTAGATCATATATTATTCTGCAAACCGCAACAACTTGTAAATAATACAACGCACGCTCACCAAAGTTTGCATATATTATTTTGCCATTTTGATAATATGGCGAATTGATGGTATTATCAATTGTTACATTGCCAGAATACGAAAAACTAATTGTGCGAGAAACGGTGGATTGATATTTGGTTAAAACATGTGACTCTAATGCGCTTGACATCCCAAGACCAAATTCAATACCATAATATGGTATTGTCGCATCAAGATTAGTTTCACTTATATAGTCAAAACTTGTCTCTAAATAGAAACTTTCGGTTCTTGTTTCGGAATCAGAAAACTCATAATAATATGTTTGTTGTTCGCCTGGTATTACTTGTGTTACATTAAAATCAGTAAATAAGAATTGCCCCAACGGTGTATTCGCATCTGCGACAAATGTATCAAGTAAATAAGGATATCTTAACACGATAACATCGTATCTAGGAACATCCTTATAAAAAGTGCCTAACCAATTGGAATAATCAACAACTCTAACAGTGTCATACGTATTTTTTGAAACAAAATAAGACAAGCCATACTCATCATCGTTTGCTAATCCTGCATGAGCTACACTTGCATAAGAAGCTCTAGGGATTGTTGCGTGTCCAGCATCAGCATCAATAAACGCCATATCTGCATTTACATCCAAACTCAAAATACTAAATACAACAAAAAAGCAGAATAGAAAAATCATTGCTTTTTTCATAAATAACTCCCCCTGATTTTTTATAATATATATGATTTTACCACTATAGACATCTCACGTCAATAATGATTAAGCAACAATGGATATCTGTTGTTCAATTGAATGAAATTTAGTGTTTGCCTGAATGATTAATATTCTCAAATGGTTCATTTATGATTGATTTTCAGTTGGAAAAGAAAGAAAATTAGAAATAGGTTTATCATTTTCGATTAACCTTAACTTGCAATTTTAAAAAGAAAATAAGCAACATCTTTACATTGTTCATCAACTACTTTGTAGTAATGTGGTCCTTAAGTTTTCGAACTTGTCCTTATTTGTTATTCGAAGTGTATGGATTCAAACAAATGTACGATTCCATAACTGTCTTTGTATATGAAATATGCAATTATTGCACACTAAATTATTTTCGATGTGCAATAATTGCATATTTCGCGAATGAATTGGAAACAAATCAAACAATGGTTGATGATTCCTCGTGTATGCTTAATAAACTTTTCTTAATTCAATAACCCCTTGATTGTTACCGATGGGATCGGGTGCTTTATCAAACCAACGCATCGCTTCTTCTTCACTATTAACATTGATGAGAAAAAAGCCAGCGATTTGTTCTGATGAAGGGTGAAAAGGTCCTTTTGTCATCAATTTATTACCCTCAACAAATGAGATCCTGATCGCTTCTTTCGTCGGGTGAAGCCCCTTAGCCATAATCTTAACCCCGGCATCCTCTAATAAATCATTGTAAAGATCCATTTGTAGCATCAACTCTTTAGAAGGTGCCTTTTCTTGTTCAGATAGATTTGAAGCTTTCACGATGATCATATACATCATCATTCTCACCCATTATCCTTTCTTTATTCAAAAACAATGACTATCCTCACACGGATTCGTTTTGATCAATTCTCTTTAACAAATCATCGGTGATCTCTTGATACATCTTCGCATCAATCTTATATTTCCAACGATAAATCAAATATGAGATTAAAATCAAAAGAAGCGGGATAATAATCATCGCGGAGCGTAGACTTAATAACATACTTTCAGTCACATTTGAACTGATCAATGCGCGAGCATCTTCAGTGGATAAGTTAGGGTTTGCTGCTTTCGCATCGGTCAGAGGTTTAATGACTTTCTCATTTAACCCTGAAAACGCGAGTGTCATCGTCACCACAAACGTTTGAACAGCGGTTGCTAATTTAGTGACAAACGGATTGATCGCGAACACGATCGATTCATTTCTTGTCCCTAATTTCCATTGACCGTATTCAATCGTATCTGCAAGCATAACCAATACGAGCACTTGAATAAATCCTTGTCCACTAAACAAAATGAGTCCAGCAAGACCGATAAAGGCCATAGTCTTGGGTAAAAGATATCCCACACTCATGAAAAGGATGTAACCCACAGTGATCATCGCAATCGCGATTAAATATAGTTTTTTACGACTGATTCGCTTCATTAACGCTGGGAAAATTCCTAAAGCAGTCAATTGACTGACCGCTAAGATCGCAGAAAACATTGTAAATTCTGCCCCACCGTACTTATTGAAATCATAATTGAAGAAATAAATGCCTAACGCTGTTGTGATAAAGTATCCGACATTGAATAAGAAGATAGCAACAATGATAACGACAAGCTGATCATTCTTAAAGATGATCTTGACCATATCTAAAAGTGTGGTCTTTTTATTATCTGCTTGTGTGATCTTATTTTTGGGTTGTTTCACAAAGAAGAAGACCATCACTTGAGAGATTACAAAGATCACACAAATGACAAGGGCGATAATGGAGAATGCTTGTTTAGGTCCACCCCCAAAGTTTTGATAAATGATGGGGACGAGCGCGATGGTTAAAAACATCCCGACACTCGCGAAGATTCTCGCTAACGCCCCAATCGATTCTCTTTCTTTGGGATCGGTGGTGAAACTCGGATACATAGACCAATAAGAGATATCATTCATGGTAAAGGTCATGCCCGAAAGAACATAGAGAATGCCAAAGACAACAACAAACGCGGTACCACTTAATCCTAAATCTTGAAAAAGAAGGTAAAACACAATCGCGGAGCTGATCGCGCCAATCAAAATCCATGGTTTAAATTTCCCAAAGCGTGATTTGGTATTATCAACGATGGTTCCCATCATGGGATCGTTGATGGCATCCCATACTCTTGCAATCGCAATAATCGTTCCTATAGAGATCAATTGCCAATTTTCAACACCGAGGGCATCCGTTAAGAAAACGATTAAAAAATTGGCATAAAGTGCATACATCATATCGCGTCCAATACCACTCATGGCATAGACATACTTACTGGATTTGGTCATCTTTTGTTCATTCATCCTTGAATTACCTCTTCTTTTTGTCTTAGTTTTTTAAGTCCTTTGAATACATGTCCATTCATCATATCGACCAGTCCTTGGACTTGGGTAAAACTCACCTTTCCTGCAGAGAACAAACTCAACATGTGCAAGGGTGTCTCCATCACCGTTTTTTTCGCCATTTCAAGAAGGTCAGGACTCATGTCTTTGGCTTCTTTGATGGCTTGTTTAACAATCATCTTTCCAATCAAATACCCCATCATGGTATGTCTTGTATCATCTAAGGTTGATGATAAGGAATAGGGGCGTTTTCTTTTGATACTTCTTTGAGGAAGGGGGAAGGGAATGAGCTTTTGAAAATCAGAAGGATCGTAGGTGTATTTATGATAGCTCATTTTTGGATGATGCACTTCTTCACCTAAAACCTCGATATCAAACGTTTCAATCTCGTGCTGGCAATCTTTTCCAATAATGATCTGATAGATTCCCTTTTCAACGATAAATCGTTTCTTATAAAGATCGTAATATTTGAAATCTTCAAAAGGAATGTTTATCGTAACGGATGTTGATTCACCAGGATTGAGTTCAATCTTTTCAAAAGCTTTGAGTTCACGTCGTGCTTTGTAGACCGTGGACTCATTGTTTTGAAGATAGATTTGTACGACTTCTTTACCTTTATAGTTACCTGTGTTTTGAATCGTCATCTTGATCTCTACGTGATCATCTTTGGCTTCAACACGGATATTGTCATAACTAAATGTCGTGTAGGAAAGACCGTAACCAAAGGGATAGCGTACTTGTTGATTGAAGGTTTGATAATAACGGTATCCGATAAAGATGGATTCATCATAATAGATGGCGTGATTATCGGTGGTGAGCTTGACATTGCATTGATGAATATCATCAATCCACGTCTCAGCGAGTCTTCCTGATGGATTGGCTTTTCCATATAGAAGATCAAGGATAGCTCTGGCTGACCCTTGCCCTCCTAGGTAGGCAATCAACAAACCTTTGAGATAATCATGTTCAAACGACACATTCATTACCGAACCGCCTAATGCAACACCGACGATCTCTGAATTGACTTCGTGGATTTTCTTAAGAAGATCGACTTGTTTTTGTGGGATGTTTAAGTGTTTACGATCAAAGCCTTCCGCTTCTTCTTTTTCGGGAAGTCCAAAAAGATAGATAATCTTATCCACATCTTTGGCAAGGTGCAGTGCTTCTTTTTCAAGTTCTGAATTGTCCGTTTCATCTAAAGTATATCCCTTAGTGTAGGCAATTTGATTCGAGTATTCCCCACAAATCGCGTAGATTTGTTCGATCTTAGTGGGATTGATGTGGCTAGAGCCAGCGCCTTGATAACGGATGTTTTCCCCAAATCCACCTACAATCAAGATTTTTTCAGATGCCTTTAACGGGAGGATGTGTTGATTTTTAACTAAAACCATGGATTCTCTGGCAATCTTGACCGCTTTTTCGTGATGTGCTTCAGGATCAAAGGTTTCGTTCTCAAACGTTTTGTATTTCTTGACCATATCGATGATACGATCTGATGATTTGTTGATGGCTTGTCGAACGGCATCTTCTTGGCTTTGTGCTAAAATCTCCCGGGTACGATATCCCATCGATGATGGCATCTCTAAATCGGTTGTGGCTTTAAGGGCATTCACGCGGTGGTGGATCGCACCCCAATCGCTTACCACAACGCCATAATAATTCCACTCTTTACGTAAAACCTGAGTTAAATAAGGGTGTTCAGTCGCGTAATGTCCATTGATTTTGTTATAACTTGCCATCACGGTTGCTGGATTTTCTTTGATCACACGCTCAAACGCTTTTAAATAGATTTCTCTTAACGCACGTTCATCGACGATGGAATCAGAGGTGAACCGATAGGTTTCCTGGTTATTAGCAAAAAAGTGTTTGACCGAAGTTCCTACGCCCTGTTCTTCGATCGCACGCACGAAGTGCGCCGCGAGTTCTCCTGCTAAATAGGGATCTTCTGAGAAGTATTCAAAATTTCTCCCACAAAGCGGTGAGCGTTTCATGTTGATCCCTGGACCTAAAATGACATTGACCCCCAGTGCTTTGGCTTCCTGTGCCATCGCTTCACCCATGCTTTTTAGTAGTTCTTTGTCAAAACTACACGCCAAAAGACTCGCCGTGGGAAAACACGTCGCTGGAAAACTGCCTTTGGCACCTAAGTTATCTGTGGACTCGATCTGTTTTCTTAATCCATGAGGGCCATCGGCCATCATGAGTAAGGGGAGACCCCCGATAGGCTTAGTATGCCATACGTCAAGTCCATCTAGTAATTGGGCTTTTTCTTCTAAACTGAGTTTCATAACACATTAACCTCTTCAAGGATTACGTATGGACCCGATTCAATCTTGATCCATCCTTTGCCTGCTTTATTCGCTTTGATATAAAATCCTATGGCACCACTCAGTAAGGATCGTTGACTCGGACCGATCAGTTCAATCACCCCTTCAGTGGTAATTGTCACTGGATCAAACGCATAGGATAGAAGTTCTTGATGTTGATCCACTTTTTTGATGACATATCGCTTGACATCATAGGTGTCTGAAACGGTTAACTCTTTATCGTTATGCTCTAAAACTAAATCACATGTCTTTAACGATTCTTTGGTGATCACTTTCATTAACGTATCGTTTTTATAACCTTCAAAACGATACACCGTTTCCTTAGAACCCCATCCAGTCATATAGGTATAAAACAGGCGTACGGCATCATCATAACTGCGCTTATATTTCTTTAAAATATAGAGCATCTTCAGTTTAAACTTTAAGGGGAGATGATTGCCATAGATGGCAGCAGCTTTTAACACCGATTTGGTGATTTCTGCATCTTTTTCTGTCATTTTTTCTTGGTTTTTTAGTGTTTCTCCGATGTAGTCATCAATGACTACAGGAGGATGATTTAAATGGGGATATCGTGTATGGTTCGGATAAAACGTCTTGATAAAGACATCATTTTTATAGAGTTTGACATAATCAAGGTTCGTCAAGAGATAGATATCACCCAGATTACCCGCAGGATGATCCCCTAAGTTCATGGATGATGTGACTTCCATGAACACGCCATCTTCGACTTGGCTTTGATACGCATAGCTTGCGACTTTAGGAATACGAAACATATCGAGAACGCCGTGATAACAAATCTTATCCCCACTACCAAACTCTTTATGCGTATTGTAATCAGCAAAAACCCAACCGATCGCTCCTGCGATCTTCTTTTTAAGATCTTTTGCATCATTCATGACATTCAAATGTCTTAATAGATGTGAGATGCGTTTCTTCTCATCATCAAAACGTTTGGTGGGAAACATATGTCCATTATATTCAGTGACGAGATAAGGGACATCCCCGATAATCTTCTTCTTATCTTCAACACCTGCATTATTGCCGGTATGTGAGAAATCGTTATACGTGTAAACATCTTCTAAGAATTCGCTTTTGGCGAAGTTTCTAACCCCTCCTGTGGGTCTTGTAGGGTCTAGGGAACGCGCAAGTGTATTGGCTTTTTGATAGAAATCATGATCATCCGCAGATTCGTTAATACGAACTCCCCACATGATAATGGATGGGTGGTTTCTGTCACGTTCAATCATCGCTTTTACATCGTCTAAGCTTTGTTCCTTCCATGATTCATCGCCAATGTGTTGCCAGCCGGGGATTTCTTCAAAGACTAAGAGACCAATCTCATCACAGCGTTTTAGAAAATGGGAAGAGACGGGATAATGAGAGGTGCGAACGATGTTGCATCCTAGTTGATATTTGAGGATATCCGCATCTTCTTCCTGCGCGGATTTAGGCATCGCATAACCGACATAAGGATAGCTTTGATGGTGATCGAGACCTTGTAGAAAGACTTTCTTCCCGTTCAGATAAAAGCCATCTTTCTCAAACTTGGCTTCTCTGATTCCAAAAGAAAAGCTATAGGTATCGCGACTACGTTTGTGTTTATACTCTAAGACAAACCGATAGAGAAAAGGATGATCGAGATCCCACAAAGTGGCATCAGGCACGCTGAATGGATAATCGATTTGAGGCTGGTTTAAATTGAGAATTTCCGTCCAAATGATCTCATCTTCTTGTTTTAAGTGGACGGTTAGCTCACCTTCACCCACACTTGAAGTTACATGAAGTATGAGATCTGTGACCTTCTTTTGTTCGACATATGCATCTACGATATACGCCTCATCCGTGACGATCAAACTCACTTCACGGTAGATGCCTCCATAGCCTAAATAATCGACCACACCACCAAAAGGTGGGATCGATGGATCTTCTGAGGTGTCCACTAAAACGAGAAGACTCATCGTTTTTCCAATGATGATTTTCTTTGTAAGATCAACTTCAAAAGGCGTATAGCCACCTTTATGGGTCATCACATGGGTGCCATTGACATATACCTCGGCACGATGCGCGACACCTTCAAAACGAAGACGAACAATCTTTTTTAGATAGGACTCATCAAACTCAAGGAAGCGAATATAACTAAATTGTCCCCACGTGATACTCTCATCAAAATAATGATAAGGGATATCCACCGCATTATGGGGGAGTTCAATGGATGTCAAATCACGTGTTGATTGTGTGATTTGGATATCTTTTTCATCGTAGGTTTTAAAAAACCATTCACGATTGAGGGGAATGATTTTCCGCATCATAAGGCTACCTCCTGGCTAGGTTTGATATGGTAGAGCATCGAGCCGAAGTCTCCAATCAAACGTGTTTGATCATTATAATAGGTTCCCATAAATTGCTGTTTTAATTTATAGCCTTCCTTAAAGACTTGACCACTTAACGTGACCTCTTCTCTGGCATTATCTAGCATCTTATACTGACCGATCTTACGCATGAGAAATCCATAAGGATTGAGTTTGATAGGGAGTGCATGCACGATTAAATGCCCGAATCTTGAGAGGGGCATCCGCTGATCGAAGGTCTTCATCTGGTAGATTCGCTGGGGATCTAGATGATGGACCTTGAGGGTTTCAAAGGATGGGCTTGCTTGAGCAAGTGTTTGAAACATGCCCACGACATGTTCATCTTCCAAAGAGACTTGCCACTGATAGTGGTAAGGATCTTTCTTATCATATCGTGTTAAACGTCCTTGTTGGAAAAGACGACGGTTATCTTTATAATACTGAATCTGTTTTTGGATCTCTTTCTTTTCTGCAAAACTGAGATACTTAAAGTTCAACTCATAGCCTAAGATACCAAAACTTGACACATTGAATCGCGTGGATAATGGGGTCATGCGCAACGTTTGTGCATGTGGAGCAAGCGAGACGTGATTGCTGATGGTGGATAGGGGATATAGATAACTTAATCCTTCTTGGATTTTTAATCGTTCCATGGGATCTGTATCATCGGATGACCATACTTGAGCTCCATAAGATAGCATCCCTAAATCAAAACGATTCCCTCCCGAGGAACATGTTTCGATTAACATGTGGGGATAGCGTGATTGCACTTGGTTTAAGATGTCATATAGTCCAAGGATATATGCATGAAAAAAATGTCCTTGATGGGTGAGTGTTTCAGAAAACATATCGGTGATATGACGGTTCATGTCCCACTTCATGTATTCGGGATGAACATCATCAAGAACAGAAAATAAAGAGGATGTGATATACTCTCGAACTTCTTTTTTCGTGAGGTTCAAAACCATTTGATTACGTCCTAAAGAAGGATTTCTTCCGGGGATATGAATCGCATAATCGGGGTGGTTTTGATAGAGTTCACTTTTCTCACTGATCATTTCAGGTTCAAACCACAAACCAAAATCAAGACCAAGGGCACGTATTTTGTCCGCGAGTCGTTTTAGACCAAAGGGAAGTTTTTTCTTATTAATCGAATAATCACCAAGGGATGTGGTATCATCGTTTCTTTTACCAAACCATCCATCATCTAAGACAAAGAGTTCAACACCTAAGCTTTTAGCTTGTTTAGCCAGTGTATAAAGCTTATGGTGATTAAAATCAAAAAAGAATGCTTCCCAACTATTGATCACGACAGGCCGTGCCTGTTTTGAAAAATTTTTTGGAATGATATGCCCTTCCACAAACGTATGAAAATGATGCGATAACCCATTAAACCCTTGATCACTAAACGATAGTACCGCTTCTGGTGTCTCAAAGACTTCATGTTCTTTAAGCTCCCATTCGAAACAATGGGGATTGATCCCCGTCATCACACGTAGCAATCCATGATTAGAAAGATTGACGGCTTCATAATGGTTCCCACTATAAACTAAGTTGATGCCTATACAGATGCCTTGGTCTTCTTTCGCATCCTTTTTCGCCAAAATGATCCCTGGCATATGCCTGTTGGATGATGCTCCCGTGGTGGATTCATGAAGATAGGTCCCATAAGAAATTTCACGCTTGTGCTTATGGGCTTCCTTAATCCAACCGCCACCAAAGGTGTAAAGATCCATATCTGCATCATAAAAATCAATCATAAGACTCATGATTTTACGTAAAACAAGTGGACGAGGATCATGATTTTCTAATAAAATGCGTCTTGTAATGACGTTTGTATCTATAAATGTCGTATAGATTAATTTCATAGTTACCGGAAGTAAACGGTCTTTCATCACGATGATCAATGATTCATCGCCATCTTTAGCGATGGGTAACATCGCAGATGCCACACTTCCTTTGATGATTTCATGCGATTCATAGACGAAATCGCTGACAAACGTTTGATCAGGCATTTTGACTTCGAATGGGGTTAAACGAAAATCTCCTTTACCGATCCCAGAGTATTCGAGTGGTATCATGTCAAGGAATGCTTTATGTCCGTCATGTTCATATTCGATTAACGATCCTGCGCCTGCCGTGACTTTAGTGTGAAGCGCTTGATATGATTGATCCTTAAGTGTTTTTCCTAAGTATAGGTGCTCTAATTGTCCCGTTTCCATGACACGAAAAAGATAGGTTAAGTTTTGGGTATCTAATCGAAAATATCCTTGCTTTGCTTCAATCATAGTTTTACCTCATCCTCTTCTTTTTGTTTCGCATCAAACATCATACGTATCGCGGGTCGCTCCATAACCACTTTAGTTTTCCCATCTTTATAAAATCCCTGTTTTTCATAGAACTTGATGGCGCGATCATTTTCTTCAAATGCCCACAAAACGATGGACTCATAGGAAGAAAGTGAGTGTCGTGCCGCATCAAAGAGTTTTTGTCCAATGCCTTGGTGCTGATAATCTTTAAGCACATAGATTGCCATAATTTCACCTGAATTTAACAGGTCTTCATCAGGACACTTCGCAAAACATGAAAATCCAACGATACGTTCATCAACAATGGCAACCCATGTGTTTTCTGGATGCTCATAGGCCATTTGAACGGTACGTTCTAAGGTGTGACGCATTAAATAGTGATCGGGAATCATGTCTTTATAGGTTTCAATCCAAGATTGATAGTGCACGTACCCTTTTCCTCGGGCATCATCTTTAGTTGCAAGACGAATGATCGGGCTATGCATGATGAGCTCCCTTAACGATCACCGCTTCATAGGGACGAAGATGACGTTGGTGGATCGATGAGTCTGGATAGTTGGATAAAAGAAGTTCTCCCTTAAGTGCGATGGGCATCTTCTTTGTTTTCTTTTGGAAATTGATGAGGATTGTCATCGATGTATTTTGATGTATCCGTTTGAATGCGTATTGTTTATGGCGATGCCAAACGAGTTTAAAAGATCCTTCACTCCACACAGGATGTGATTTTCTTATCTGGATGATCTTACGGTAAAAAGTGAGGATCGAGTCAGGATCATTTTCCTCATTTTCAACACAGATCGTCTTTGTATTTTGATTCATTTTCAACCAAGGAACCCCTTGCGTAAACCCGCCTGCTTTTGTCCATTGCATCGGTGTTCTTCCGTGATCCCTTGATGACATCTTCATCATCCGTCTTTGGTACCACTTGGGAAAATGAAGTTTTTGAGCGAGTGCGATAATTCGATGGGTTTCGATGTCTTGATATTCATCTAAGGATGTAAAATCACCGTTGGTCATCCCGATTTCTTCCCCTTGATAAATATAAGGCGTTCCCTTGAGTGTTAGATTCAATAAGGCAAGCATCTTAGCACTTTCTTTATGGTAGGTTTGATCATCGCCCATGCGTGACACGGAACGCGTTTGATCGTGGTTTTCTAAATAGTTTGCATTCCAGTAGACTTGTTCTTGCCACTTGGTGATCACCTTGAGAAATCGATCTGCTTTAAACTTTGTTCGAAACCATTTATTGTTGATTTGATCGGTTTCCATATGCTCAAATCCAAAGACCATATCGAGTTCTTTTCTCTCAGGTAAAATGAGGTCATTGGCTTGTTTAGGACTCACCAATACAGTTTCTCCTACGGTCATGGTATCGTAATGATCAAGGACATCTTTTCTAAGTGTTTGTAATATTTTGTGACATCCTTCTTGGGAGTGATAATGTTCTCTTCCCACCAAGACAAAGCGTTTCTTTCCATCATCCAAAGATGTTTTATAGATGACGTTGATCACATCACAACGAAAGCCGTATATGCCTTTATCGAGCCAAAAACGCATAATCTTTTTGACTTCATCCAAGACCGCTGGATGATGCCAATTAAGATCGGGTTGTTTTTTAGAGAAGAGATGAAGATAATAACTATCCCCTTCTTTTTCCCAAGCAGATCCACCAAAAAAACTCGTCCAATTATTGGGCTTATCTTGCCAAATATAATAGTCGCGATAAGGGCTAGCGGGGTCTTTACTTTGAATGAACCATGGATGTTCATCTGAGGTATGATTGATCACGAGATCCATGATAATCTTTAATCCTCTTTGGTTTGCTTCTTGAATAAGACGCTCCATATCTTCCATGGTGCCAAATTCAGGATTAATTTCAAAATATCCACTTATATCATATCCATTATCATCGTTGGGTGAGCGGTAAACAGGCGATAGCCAGATCACATCGACGCCAAGTGATTTCACGTAATCTAATTTATTAATAATCCCTAAAAGATCACCAATACCATCTTTGTTGGTGTCATAAAAACTTCTCGGATAGATTTGATATACGATCTTGTCTTGCCAGGATTTTCTTTGATTCATAAAGTCCTCCTGAGGGCGAGTGATATTATCTTTATTATATAATAAAACCTCTTTCTTTGGGCTTAGAAAAAGAAAAGTTGCCCAGCAGCAACTTTACTTAAATGATTTTAATTGATCGAGCAAATCCTTTAAAGGTAATCCGACAATCGTGAAGAAGTCTCCTTTATAATGATCGACGAGTGCGCCACCTTCACCTTGAATCCCGTAAGCTCCCGCTTTATCCATGGGTTCACCGGTTTTGATGTAGTTACGAATTTCAAGATCAGAGAGATTTTTCATCCATACTTCAGTTTCTGAAACAAAGGTCTTCATTTGATCACCTTTCACTAAGGCGACTGCGGTATAAACCACATGACGATCATCAGAAAGCAAGCGAAGCATCCGGTAGGCATCCTCTTCATCTTTGGGTTTTCCTAAGATATGATCTTCGTAAACGACGATCGTATCCGCACCGATCACGATATCGTTCGGATATGTTTTTGAGACATGAAGTGCTTTTAATTTGGCAAGCTCAACGACAAGATCCACAGGTTTGTATTTTTCGTCGACCACTTCATCCACTTGGGAAGGAACAACGATAAAATCAAGACCTGCATCTTTCATTAGCTTGGCACGACGGGGTGAAGAACTGGCTAAAATGAGCATAAATAGCCTCCTTATTCTCATGTATTATAGCACAGGTTTAGGACTTTTATTCAAAATTTTTACATTATATGATGGTATAATAAAGATGATGAAATGAGGTGAAGATACGTGAAGCAAGTACTAAGTTTACTTAAAAACGACTATAAAGTTCCGCCGAAGGCGACACTTGTTCTTTCCGTATCTGGTGGGATTGATTCGATGAGCATGCTCCATCTTTTCAAAGACACTTCTTATCAGATCATCTGTGTCCATTTCAATCATTTGAAGCGTGATGAATCGATCATCGAAAAAGATTTGGTAGAAACCACGTGTAAAACCTATGATATTCCCTTCCATTATTATACGATCAAGGTGAATGAGGGTAACTTTCATCACCAAGCCCATATTTTAAGAAATCATTATTTAAAAGAGGTCGCTCGTCTCTATGAAACACCTTATATTTTAACCGCCCATCACTTAGACGATCTATTTGAAACGGTACTCATTAAACTCACCCGTGGATCGAATCTATTGGGGTATGCGGGGATGCAAGCCATCTATTCCGATGGTGATTTCACCTACATCAAACCCTTGCTATACATAAGAAAAGATCAAATCAAAGCCTATGCTGAACAAAATCATGTTCCTTTTTTAGAGGATTCCTCCAATGAAGAGAACACATTTTTACGCAACCGTTATCGCCACGCGGTCGTCCCTGTCATGAAACAAGAAAACGATCATCTTCTTGATGTCGTGAAACAATATCATGAACAGCTCTCTAAGGCATTCTTTTATATTAGAGAACAAACCAAATCCCATCTCAAAGATCATACCATTGACCTTGATCAGTTCATTTTATGGGATTCTGCGATTCAAGAAGATGCGATTGCGTACTTATTAGAAAATCACGATATGAATGTCTCCTATGAAATCATTCAAAAGATCAAACGGATGTTGCTTTCCAAAAAACCGAATGCAGTTTACCGTTTAAATAAGAATCATCACTTTGTGAAGTCCTATCATAATGCCTTGATAAAGCCGTTAACCCCTTTTAGCGATCAGGAATACCTCATCAAAGAGGGAAAGAACACCATTAAAAATGTGGGCATTTTCACATTATTATGTAAAACCGACGTCAATACTGAAGAATTCACCAAATTATGTTATAATAAACTAGCATTTCCACTCATCTTAAGACATCGTCGTGATGGGGATGAACTTGCTTATGATTATGGTCATAAGAAACTAAAGAAACTACTCATCGATCATAAAGTTCCTATGGAAAAAAGACAACATCTATGGGTTTTAACGGATCATGAGGATACCATTCTATGGGTTCAAGACTACTATATCAACCAAACATTAGGACATGAAAACACACTCTACTTCCAAATGAAAGAGGTCAATACGCATGCATAAAGACATTGCACAAATCTTAGTCACTGAACAAGAAATTCAAGACATCTGTGTGAAGATGGGTAAGGAGATTACCAAAGATTATCAAGATAAAAACTTGATTTTAGTGGGATTACTCAAGGGATGCGTACCCTTCATCTCTGACCTATCCAGAAAAATCGATTTGAAATTTGACATCGCATACATGTCTGTTGCTAGCTATCATGGTGGTATCGCTTCATCGGGTGATGTCAAAATCAAAATGGATTTGGATATCTCCATTAAAGGACGTGATGTCCTCATCGTGGAAGATATCGTGGACACCGCAAATACGATTGTCACTATTATGGAATTATTTAAGCATCGTGGAGCAAACTCTGTTAAAATTGCGACCCTTCTCGATAAACCTGAAGGTCGTCTCAAACCCTATCAACCCGAATATGTCGGACGCGTGATTCCTAAAGCTTTCGTCGTCGGTTATGGGCTTGATTATGATGAATATTACCGCAATCTACCTTATGTAGGCATCCTCAAACCTGAAGTCTATAACACAAAGTAAAGGGGCGTATCTATGAATCAAAACCCAAACAATAGCAAGAAAAAGCTAGAATATCGTAAAAAACCAGATTATCTCATCATGCTATTTACACTGGTCATCGTGATCGGTGTTTTCCTGTTTTTACGTGACGCACTCCAAGGTGAAGTCGCTGCATTAAATGTCACAGAACTTACTCAAGCCGCAGATGATGGCGCCATTGAATCTTTAGTTTACACACCGGTCGGTGGTGACAACATCACCTTAGTACAAATCAGTGGGACCTTCTATCAAAATAGTGGTGCAGCCACTTTCTATGGCACGATCAATTTCGAAGGCATTATGCCACTTGAGTATGCTCAAGATATCATGCTCACCGTAGAATCTCAAGGAGGAACCACATCGATTGAACCTCGCTCGGGAATTACCTTCTGGACAGTCGTTTTAAACTTAGTTCCCATGATTTTAGTTTTGGTCATTCTCTTCATCATCTTCAGAAATGCCAATAACCAAAACTCTAAAGCGTTTGATTTTGCCAAAAATAGAGCGAAACTCAACCGTGAAAAGAGTGTCACCTTCAAGGATGTTGCTGGTGTTGAAGAAGAAAAACAAGAGCTTGAAGAACTCATTGACTTCTTGAAGAATCCTAAGAAATATGTCGACATGGGTGCACGTATTCCTAAAGGCGTGCTTCTTGTCGGTTCACCTGGAACCGGGAAAACATTGCTTGCCCGTGCCGTTGCAGGGGAAGCTAATGTTCCTTTCTTCTCCATTTCTGGTTCTGACTTCGTTGAAATGTTCGTCGGTGTTGGGGCTTCCCGTGTTCGTGATTTATTTAAAGTCGCGAAAGAAAACTCACCATGTATCATTTTCATCGATGAAATTGATGCTGTAGGTCGTCAACGTGGTGCTGGTTTAGGTGGCGGTCACGATGAAAGAGAACAAACCTTAAACCAACTCTTGGTTGAAATGGATGGTTTCACCACCAATATGGGGATCATCATTATTGCGGCAACCAACCGTCCCGATGTCTTAGACCCCGCACTTCTTCGTCCAGGTCGTTTTGACCGTCAAATCACGATTTCACTTCCCGATGTTCGTGGACGTGAAGCTATCTTAAAGGTTCATGCAAGAAATAAGAAATTAGATCCTAAAATTAAACTTGGAGAATTCGCTCACCGTATTCCTGGATTCTCTGGTGCCGATATCGAAAACTTGCTCAATGAAGCTGCGCTTCTTGCAGCAAGAGATAACCGTACGTTGATCAGTGAACTCGATATGGATGAAGCGATCGACCGTGTCATGATGGGTCCTGCGAAGAAATCTCGTAAGTATTCTCCTGAAGAAAAGAAGACGGTTGCGTATCACGAAGCTGGTCACGCGGTCATTGGAATTCGACTCGAAGATGCACGTATCGTTCAAAAAGTCACGATTATCCCCCGTGGACGTGCAGGTGGCTATAACTTGATGACACCCGATAAAGAAAGATTCCTAGAGACCAAGAAAACATTACTCGCTGAAATTACTTCTTTCTTAGGCGGCCGTGTCGCTGAAGAAATCGTGTTTGATACGGTCACTACAGGTGCATATAACGACTTCCAACATGCAACCGCGATTGCACGTGCCATGGTGACTGAATATGGTATGTCCGATTTAGGTCCTATCCAGTACGAAAGTGCTGGCGGCAATGTCTTTTTGGGACGTGACTACTTTAAAGAAAAGAATTTCTCTGACCAAGTGGCTCATGAAATCGATAAAGAGGTTCGCCATATTATTACCACATGTTTCGAAACAGCGAAAACGATTATTACCGAAAACCGTGAACTTCTCGATTTAATCGCGCATTACTTAGAGGAAGTTGAAACGCTCACGAAAGCTGACATTCAAGAAATTGTTTCCAGTGGAAAACTTTCTTGGTGGCAGGAAAAACAAGAAAACGGCAATGCGGCTTGATAAATATTTAAAAGTATCACGGATTATCAAACGTCGCACGGTTGCTAAAGAAGCTGCTGAAAAAGAAAAGATTGAAGTGAACGGAAAAGTGGCGAAACCTTCGACGACACTCAAAGAAGGTGACGTATTAACCCTCTATTTAGGGGCTAAAATTATCACCGTTCGCGTCAAATCGCTTGTTCTTCTAAAAGATGAGTTAATGTATGAACTTTTGAAAGAAGAAAAACGGCCATAACTTTGTTTATGGCTTTTCTTTATGATATAATATCTTGGATTAGGAGGATTAACTTATGTTCCCAGAGGATTTAAACGAACAACAACAAATCAGACGTCAAAAAGCGGAAGCCTTAAAAGATCAAGGTGTCGCCCCTTTTGGCCAAAAATACGTACGGACCCATACCACCAAGGTACTCCATGAAACCTATGGTGCATTCGATCACGATCAACTAGAAGCGATGCAACACGAAGTGAGCATCGCCGGTCGTATCATGCTTAAACGTGGACAGGGTAAAGCAGGATTCATGCACATCCAAGACCGTGATGGTCAAATTCAAGTTTATGTTAGACAAGATGCTATTGGGGAAGCGTCTTATGAAGTGTTTAAGGCAGCAGACTTGGGTGATATCGTGGGGATCAAAGGCGTCATGTTTCGCACGAAGACTAATGAACTCACCATTAAAGCCCACACCTATACTCACTTAACAAAAGCCTTGCGTCCTCTTCCTGATAAGTTTCATGGACTTCAGGATAAAGAAGAGGCAAGACGTCGTCGTTATGTCGATTTAATCGTCAACGAAGATGCGAGACGTGTGGCATTCATGCGTCCAAAGATTATCCGCTCGATTCAAAACTTCTTCGATAAAAAGGGATTTGTCGAAGTCGAAACCCCTGTTTTGCATTCGATATTAGGCGGCGCAGCCGCGCGCCCGTTTGTCACCCATCATAACGCGCTAGATATGGACTTCTACTTAAGAATCGCGACAGAACTCCCCTTAAAGCGTTTGATTGTGGGCGGGATGGAAGCCGTGTATGAAATCGGTCGTCTCTTTAGAAATGAAGGGATGGATGCGAAACATAATCCAGAATTTACAACGATCGAAGCTTATCTTGCGTATGCGGATATGGGCGATATGATGGATCTTGTTGAAGAAGCGTTATCAACTGTCGCATTTGATACACTCGGTAGTTACCAGGTCACCTTTGGTGATCATGTGATCGACATGGGTCGTCCTTGGAAGCGTTGGCATATGGTTGATGCAGTGAAGGAAATGAGTGGTGTTGATTTCTGGCAAGAGATGACATTAGATGAAGCCAAAGCACTCGCGAAGAAACATCATGTCGAGGTAGAAAAGCATTATCAAATCGGACACATCATCGAAGCATTCTTCGAAGAATTCTGTGAAGAGGCAATCATTCAACCGACATTTGTCTATGGTCATCCGATCGAAATCTCCCCACTTGCCAAAAAGAATGATCAAGATCCACGGTTTACCGATCGTTTTGAACTCTTTATTTTAAGAAGCGAATACGCGAATGCCTTCTCCGAACTCAATGATCCCATCGATCAAAGAGAACGCTTTGAAGCACAACTCAAAGAAAAAGAACTTGGCAATGATGAAGCGACTGAAATGGATATCGACTTCGTGGAATCCTTGGAGTACGGTATGCCCCCTACAGGCGGTCTTGGAATTGGGATCGATAGACTTGTGATGTTACTCACTAATACACCCAATATTCGTGATGTCATCTTATTCCCTCATTTAAAACATCGTTAACTTAGTGAAACAAATATAAGCCACCTTTCAAACGCTTTGAGAGGTGGCTTATTATATAGATTGAACTGGTGACTAGACTTTTCAGTTTACTATGCATATGGTATCACCACTAACTGGTTATTTTCCATACCATTTCAGTATTTTATATTATAGAATTTATTTTGATTAGTATATCTTTTTGAATATGCTATTTGTGTTTCTATACTTGAGCTCTCTTTAATAAGCTCATCCTCCCGTGAAATTCTACAGTATGACGCGGTTAATTTTTTAGTTTCTATATTTCTACCGTTTCAAACAGACTCATTATGAATCTATTATATACGATATAGTGAAATTTCAAAAATATCGCTATTATAAGCAGAAAGGCTCAATATTACATTGCTAAAGCATAGGTTATTAACCTATTCATATATTGAGCCTGTTTGCCTCTCTATTATCTAACCTAAGTTAAATTATTTTTTATAATCTCTAAAACTAATATAGCTTGTTCACAAAAATCTTTAAGGTCATCATTCACTCCAACCTTATATAGAAGGTCAGTAAAATCCTTATCAAGAATGCAAAAGACATCATTCACACTTATTCTATATCCATCAATTAATGAGTGAGATGTATTGAAAAGCTCTTCATAGCATTCCATTAAATCACATTTATATTCATATAGATTATCTTTTATTGCCAATGGAATTTTACAATCAATGAAACTCTGAAGTATGTTTTTCTCTTTTTCCATTATCTTCATATCTAACCTCCTAGAAGAATGAATATATTAAGCCAGAACCAGCAAAAATTCCACCAACTTTATATCCCAAGTATATTCCTCTAACTATATAGTTACCAGAACTAGTTAAAGTCATTGAGCTTTGATTTGCGTTGAAGAATGCTCTAGCATTTCTTGTATACTGTATCACATTTCTGCCTAGATAACTATGGCCTTCTTTGATTACATGCTTATCAAAATGATGTATCATGTTTTGCTGTGCAGATCTTCCCCCAGCTGACCCCCATTGACTAACGGCATGAGAATACTGTAAAGCTCCTATGGATCCTCCTATAATGGCTCCTATAATGGCTCCTCCACCAAATCCTATACCAATTCCTGTAAGAATACCTTCTACATTCCAATCGGAGGTAGCGCCTCCTATGATTCCTCCGGCAACGGCACCTACTCCTGCACCTATTAAAGTACCTACGGCGGCTCCATGAATCACAGCTCCAGCCATAGATGTTGCCATTATTGTTGTCCCAACACCCATTGTCAATGCTGTAATTGCAGCAACCACTAATATTGTTCCTAATATAACTCCAATAATGGCTACTGTTTTTAACCATTCTGGCATATATCCGGTTATGTCTGAATACATGACTGGATTGTTGGCAC
>CALMNM010000054.1 GCA_937868795.1 uncultured Acholeplasma sp. | reverse complement strand
TCGGGAAGTGTTAGATAGTAAATAAACACCATAAGTAATACGACGGTAAGTTGTACGTTTGGAATAAACTCAAGAACTTTTTCCAACACAACAACGACTGAAACCATCGATGACATACGAACCATCTTGTCAATGGTTAATTTCATGATTAATACGTTTCAAGTGCAAAGGTGAAAATATCGCCATCAGCAAATTCGGTATCCGAAACTCCTACAGTTGCATACTCACCATTATCAAGAATTGACCAATATCCATTTTCAGGTAGTTGATAGTCATTAATCCCTGATAACCACGCACCCCATTGTGCATCATTTTCGATAATAAAGTTGATGTCACTGTTTTCTAGAACTTCTAAAAACGTTTCACCTTCCATAAAATCGACTTCATCTGTTACTAATTCATTACCGTCAATATCCAGGACGATAAGGGTGATGCTTCCATCACTTTCAGCCTTTGGTGATCCGCATGCAACAAGTGCAAAACTAACGAAAACCAAGACCATGAGAAATAATACCTTTTTCATTTTTCTGTTCTCCTTTTTTTGTCTTCCTGGCTGCAATAGCAAAAAAATGAAAAATTTGCCATTTCTCAGTCCCAGGAGAATTGATGATATCATTTCGACGATTAGGTAGGTCTCCCGGCTCGACTTCATCCTACTATGCACCTTCCCAATTGCTCAGTGGTTCATTGCATTTCGTCCATCTCACGGTTGCTGGGACAGCTCAAGCTTTTTCTTGATTCCCTGTTATGTTTTTCAACACCGTTTCGTCTATTTGATTCACATTCATTATAACATATCGATCGTATGATATGCCAACTACATTTTTACTTTAATTTGCTTTTCTTTAAGTAAACTCACTGCAAAGCTTGCAACATCATTAGCATATTTCTTAGGTCCAAATCCTGCATCAAATCCTAGTTCTTTTGCAAGTGAGTGATTTATTCTTGCACCGCCAATGATGACAATAAATTGGTCTCTAAGATTTTCGGCTTCTAATAATTCAATAAATGATGTCAAGTTTTTGATGTGAACATCTTTTTGCGTTACTGTTTGACTAATTAAAATAACATCTGCTTGGTGTTTTAATGCTTCTTCAAGTAAAACTTCGTTATCAACTTGACCACCTAAATTGATGGCTTCAATACCTTTATAACGCTCTAAACCATAGTGTCCATGATA
>CALMNM010000053.1 GCA_937868795.1 uncultured Acholeplasma sp. | reverse complement strand
TTTTGTTGATATAAGACAATGAGAGCTGACCGCATCGCTTCTTTTGAAGTGATGCTTGCAGAAAACGCATCGGCTTTATATTCAGCAACCCGCGATAAATAATTAAGAGGGATTCCTAAGATCAATTCAATGGGAGAAATAAGAATCATGAATAAAATAACTGAGAATCCAACATGAACATCAGTCAACCCAAACGATGTATGAAGAGATGGTACTGACAGAACAACCCCAAGGAGTCCAACATAAAGACCTAAAATCAATAACTGTTGTAACAACATACGAATGACATCTTTATGAACGGAATGTCCAAGTTCATGGGCTAAAACCGCAAGGATTTCATCCGTTGACATCTTTTCAATGAGTGTATCAAATAACACCACTTCTTTGGTTTTTCCAATACCGGTAAAGAAGGCATTGAGTTTCGTGGAACGCTTGGAAGCGTCCATTACATAAAGCGCTTTAAGGTTAAAACCTACCTGGTGGGCTAAGGCTTCAATCTTTTCTCTTAACTCGCCTTCAGGAAGAGGCGTCACTTTATTGAAAAGTCTGATGAGTAATCGGTTTAGGAATAAGAATAGAATCATTACTAATATAGCAGCCGCAACCCATGCTAAACCGATAAACGACCAAATACCACCTTGACGATCGAGCACTAATTGATAGATAGCTTGAAGACCCGCGATGATGCCACCACCAAAGACAACGGTCAGAATTAATCGCTTGATATAATCAAAAATAAATGTTTTCTTCGTTGTTTTATTAAATCCGTATTTCGCTTCGATCACAAACTGCTGATAGTAACGAAAAGGAATAGAGATCACCATTGAAAATACCATATAAATACCTAGGAAATAAAGTGTCTGTAAAATGGCATTCCCTGACCAACCCATGGTCAGTGATTCAAGCCAACCAAAAACACCAAAAACCAGAAATACTAGCATAATAATTAAACTAACGCCGCGTTGAACTTGAGAAAATTGATGGGTATCTAAGGAGTAGTTCAACCACTTATGATACTTTTCTTCATCATAGATACCTTCCGCAAGTTTTGGAACAGGTTTATTGCGCATCTGATGATTTAAAGTTGAGATAATCGTTTCAAAGACATAGACCAAAATCAATAATCCAATCACAAAATAAGCCATATTTCCTCCTTAATTAACGAAACCAAAGGGCGAGTTCTTGTTTAGCACTTTCAATAGAATCTGATGCATGAATCAGATTTCTTAACGTGCGTTTTTGACTCATGGACGATTCTAATGAATCATCGCCATATTGACCACGAATACTCTTGGGATCTGCTTTGACGGGATCGGTTGCTCCCACGAGGGCACGAACATCTTCGATGACATGATCGCCATCCTTTTGTAGTTCTAAAGCAACCACTTTTTGACCTTCGAAGAAATCTAAAATAGCCTGTTCAAAATACGGTTTATTCACGCGAATAATGACTTCTTCGTAGTGTTTTAAGATAAGATTTCGATCGACCACAACCTCTTTTTGACGTTTGATTTGATAGCCATGGTCACGAAAAATCGTTAAGATGGTTTCGGTGAGTCCTCGTTTGACTGCATCGGGTTTAAGCATGATAAATGTTGATGTAAGCATAATATTCCTCCTCAATACTTCTATTATAAACGATTCTTGTCATAACTCACTTCTTTTTCATCCCTGTGCTACAATAGGAGTGGAGGTTTATTCTATGCTCTATATCCTAACAGGTATTGCCAAATCCGGAAAGTCACTTGTGGCGAAAGAACTTGTGAAGCGATATCATCTACCTTTGACCCAAACGGATCATATCATGATGATGCTTTATCGAGGAAATCCAGAACTCCATATTCATATTGATGCCTCAGACTCAAGCGTGGCACGTGAACTTGAACCCTACATGAGAGGGTTATTTCAAACCATTATTGAGAATAAAAAGGATTATCTGGTGGAAGGTGTTCATCTCCTCACATCCTATGCCCATGAAATGCTCACCAAATATCCTAATGACGTAAAGATTCTTTATTTGGGTTATGCTGATCAAAATCCTATAACTAAAGGAAAAGAATTAAAAGAACATGCCCATTTGATGGAAAATCCTTGGTACATGAGCTTTCCTGAAAAAGAGTTTCATAAGCTGATGGTCTATATGGTGAAGGAAAGTCAGCGCATAAAAAAAGAATGTGCAGATTTACACATTCCTTATATTGAAATTTATGACATTAATAACCAAATGGATGAAATTATCCAAACACTTATAGGTGTATAAAGGGTGGTTTCGTGGAAACCTCAACCATTTCACCCGTTCTTGGATGGATAAACTTAAGGGTTTGAAAATGAAGCTTTAACGCATCGGAACTGGGTCTTCCATATCGGTCATCACCTACGACAGGATACCCTTTGTATGAGAAATGTACCCTGATTTGATGGGTTCTACCCCCAAAGATTTTCACTTTAAGGAGCGTCGTCTCCTTTTTCTTTTCCATCACTTGATAATACGTCTTGGCAGGTTTACCCATGCGATCAACGCGCATTTTATTGTCATGGCGATCCCGTGCAATGGGTAAATCGATGGTTCCTTCTTCATCCTTTATAAGTCCTTTGACTTCACAAATGTAGATCTTTTCAAGATTCTGCTCTTCAAAGAGATAGGATAGATAGCTTAATGCAAGTGGATGTTTCGCAAAAAGGACTAATCCCGTCGTTTCCTTATCAATCCGATGGGCAGGTAACATACGATAGGGATAATGGAGGGTGGCTGCATACCCTGCGACGCGACGAGTTAATGAGGTTTTACTCACCCCATCATCATGAACCAATATTCCTTGGGGTTTATTCACAATCAAAATATCCTGATCTTCATAGACAATGTCAATCGGTTCATGATCGATCAAAGATTCAGTTTCACTAGAAAATTCGATGATGAGATGATCATTTAGATGAAAAAGATGATCGTGCAAAATGATCTGATCATTCACCTTAATCCGTCTTTCTTGAAAAAGTTGATGCGTGAGTGCTTTTCCAAGATGATGATAGGCAAAAAAACTGCGTAATGTTTTATTCTCAAATCGTTGATCGATGATCCATTCAATGCCCATATAATCCAACCTTTACTATGATTTTAAACCCTGATACATCGCGTTTAATAGGATGCCTGTGCTGTCATGACCTTGTTCCCAGTACATCATACCAGCCAATCCTTCTTGGATGATATACGCACTCTTTTCCAAAATGGATCTTGAGTTATCATAAGAGATGAAAAGAGATCCTTCTTGGTTGACGATGTAAGGAACACCTGCACGTTCATCATAGACTTTTGTGTAGGATGCATTCGTGATGTAGTTGGCTTGCAGTGTTGAATAGGAAAGTGCCCCAGCATAGGTCCAAGAAGACCAACTTTGGGTCGTTGAACTGTAGGTTCTTTGCTGGGTGATTCCATAAAATGCAACACCTACGATGATTTTATCATAAGGGACTTGATATTGGTTTTTAAAGAGCTCGATGCTTTCTTTAATCGAACAACTAAGTAGTGTTTTACCAATTTTTAAGGTTGAATTTTGGTAAGTAGATGCAGGATAGAGTGCATTTTGGTATTGACCGCTACTAGTGACCATGCCGTATGTCATCATATTGATGTAGTCTACGTAATCTTTTGAGGTGGTTAACCCATAACGTGGAGGTTGCCACATCCCTCCCGTGATCGCAGTGGTCACGAGATGATGAGGATTGTTTTCTTTGACTTTTTGATAAATCACTTCCATCATATTGACATAGAGTGTGGTTTCAGCATCGGTGGGTGTCTCCCAGTCAATATCGACGCCATTAAATCCATAGGTGTTGATCAAATTGACGATATTATTCGCGAATGTTTGGACAAGAGAAGGTGATTTTGCGATTGTTGACCATGCTGAATCGGGTGAGATTGAAGGAATAATCCAATTGCCATATTGTTTTACTTTCGGTTTGATGTAGGTTTCTATATTGGATAAAACAGTGGTCCCTGTCAGTGATCCATCACTTTCCGCTCTAATAAATGCAGTGTTGATGATATCGAGTGTCTCAAAAAAGTCATCACCTAAAAGATGATAGTTACGATAGATATAACCCGAAGCTATTGGACCTTCAAGTGATTTATAATGACTGCTGGTTAACGTGTAAGTAATGGTATGTGAATCATCTTCTGATATAGCATGCGCGGTCAAGGTGATGATTACCTCTTCATAAGGCATCATGTATTCACCTAGTTCATTGATGATCTCTGGATGAGAGGATTCCCATGTGATCTGATATTGGCTATAGGATGTGGGAAGTTCAAGATGATCAAGAATGACAGAGGGAATGAAATCATCTATATAGGACGTGAGTTCTGATTTTGACACACCTTCCCACACTGCGGTATAAGTCACCTGTTTCACACCTTCTTTTATTTTGTATCCTGGATACGTCAAATAAATATTTGTTCCATCGCTCCAACCTTTAAATTCGAATGTTTCACGCTCTGGAATGGGGAGTGGTTCTATCGTCGTGTATGATTCTGTATAGATGCCATTTAACAAAGACTCATCATAAATGCTCACTTCAAGATTTCCCTCTTGATAGAGGGCTAAATCTTGATCAAATCTCATCAGCATACTCTTGATATCATTTTCGGTATAATCCATGATAAGATCGCGAGCTAGGGTATCGTTGGTTGATAGATGCACACCAATAACATAGTCATAAGGCGGAAGATCTAAATTGGCGATGCTTGCTGTGGCATGATCAGTTGCGACAATACGATAAGCGTCTAATGTTTCATCATAACGTAAAAACATTTTATAATACCAACGTAACAAGACTTGATCTTGATCAAATATGGAGAATGTTTCCCCAGTTAAATCATCTTTCGATGTAATGGTGAGGGTTTGGGATGGACTCATTTTATCGATAATTTCTTTTCCCCATGTCCCTCCATTCAAATCAAAGGATACCGCAACAGTTTCATACGACTCAGGATCTCGAGGATAAGGATGATCAATGGTTAATGTAGCTGTAGTTTGATCGATGTCTATTTGAGATTTAGTAAGTTTTAATTGGTTAATAAAGGCGACGACACGAGAAGAAAAATAGTAATCCTCTTTAGCATTTAATTCAAAAGATAACTCATCACCTCGATCGATCACAACAACATCAAAAAACACACTTTCTGATGTGATCTCTAGTGTTTCTTCATTGTAGGTAATGTCGATGGATTCAATCGCGTTAGGATCAGGTTCACCGCAACCCTTGACAAAGATACTTGAGACTAAAAGCATCAACCAAAGAAGATATTTCATGCATGCATTCTCCATTTCTTGTGCTTACAGTATACTGTAAAATATCGTTTATAAAAAGATATCACCCAAAAAGATGGGTGATTTTTTATCTTTTGAACTAAATTTTCAAACTATCGTCTAAAGTACAGATCAAATTCCATGGGATGTGGTAGTTTTTGCATAAGTTGATGGTCCTTCATGACTTTCTTTATGTGCGTCTCCAAAATATTGGATGTGAAGACACCACCTACACATAGATAATCATGATCTTCCTTCAATGCTTGACATGCTTCTTCGAGTGAAGAGGGTAACGATTTAATCTTCTTCTTTTCTTCATCAGAAAGATCATATAGATTAAAATCATAGGGGCCGTATCCTAAATCCATTGGATTGATTTGTTTAACGATGCCATCATAGGCTGCAAGCATTAATGCAGCATATGTCAAATACGGATTGCTCATACCATCAGGGCTACGATATTCAAAACGTTTTTCGGTTTCATCTAAGGTATAACCAGGAATTCGAATGACGGCACTTCGATTCGCATTGGCAAAACCTACGGTGACTGGTGCTTCAAAACCTGGGACTAAGCGTTTATAAGAATTGGTGGTCGGATTGGTAATGGCGGTTAGAGATCGTGCGTGATGTAATATGCCACCAATCATATAAAGTGCAGTTTGGGATAAATGAGAATATCCTTTTTCGTCAAACATGATATACTTCCCATTTTTCTTGAGTTGGATATGGACGTGCATGCCTGAACCTGATTCAGTCGCAAACGGTTTTGGCATGAACGTAATGATTTTTCCTCTTTCTGAAGCCATTTGTCTCAAAATATTCTTTATCTTCATCGAGCGGTCACCCATCTCTTTAATTGAGGCAAATTCCACTTCAATTTCCACTTGACCAGGACCGCCGTTTTCACCATGATGATACTTGATTGGGATACCAATGCGTTCGGCTTCTAGCACGACATCCGTGCGAAGTTCATAACTCTGATCAAAGGGTGAATCAAGATGATATGCACCATGATGTTTTACCTGTAGACCAAGATTTTGTTCATCATTCTTTTTCGTATTCCATTCGGCTTGTTTTGAATCAATAGAAACTTCCATATGTTGATTGGTATATTCATATGCGATATGATCGAGGACGTAAAACTCGAATTCAGGTCCTAATAAAATGGTATCTGCGACACCAGATTCTAAAATCAGTTTTTCTGCTTTTAGAGCAATATAGCGTGGATCATCTTCATAGCGAACCATCTTTCCCTCATGAATCGCATAAATATCAGCGATACAGACCAATGTTTTCACATGTTTTAACTGATCGATATAGCATGATGAAACATCAGGAATCATCACCATATCCGATTTTTCAACAGAGTTAAAGCCGTAACTCGATCCATCAAATCCAATACCTTTTTCCATAATATCTGCTTTAAGTTTGGTGCTGGTAATCGATAAACGATGCCATGTGCCTGATAAATCAGTCACCTTGAAGTCGATGACTTTTACCTCTTCTTTTTGGACATAGGTAATCATGTCCTGGATGGATTTAAACATGTTGTTCTCCTTTATACGTAAAGCGCTTTCACCAAAATTATTATAGCACTTAACATGGCAAATGTGAAGAGATGAAAAGAAAGAAAAAAGACCTTATGTCAAGGTCAATTTTCTCTTAAATCCTCATAACAATCATGAATGATTTGAACGATGTTTTCAACATCAGAAAGCTTAGATTCAGTCCCGAAAGATAAGCGAATGGTCGCATATGAATCATCACGTTGTATCGCTTCCAGCACATGAGATCCCTTGATTTCATTGGATAAACACGCACTTCCCGTAGACACATAAATACCCTTTCTATTTAATGCAAATTGCATTTCACTACTACTTACCCCTTTAAGCGATATGCTCAGTATCGAGGATAAACGATGCGTAACATCTTTAGGTCCGTTAAACTCAATGGTTGGAATTTTATTTTTAAGTTGTTTTTGGTAGGCTTGGTTAATCTTTTTAAGCTCAGAAACATATGATGGTTGGTTCATTCTTGATAATTCTAGTGCTTTAGCTAAACCAATAATCCCCGTAACATTTTCTGTTCCTGAGCGAAGTCCTCTTTCATGACTACCTCCATGAAGAATAGGTTTTAGTTCAACTTTATCGTTGCATATGAGTGCACCAATGCCTTTGGGGCCATAAAACTTATGAGCTGATATTGACATCATATCGATCGGTAAAAGACTTAAATCAATCGACGTTTGACCTGCCATTTGGACCGCATCAACATGAAACATCGCACCATGATCATGCGCGATTTGACCTAGGGTTTCCACATCTTGTATGGTCCCTATCTCATTGTTACCCCAAATAAAAGAAACCAACAATGTATCATGGCGAATGATGGCTTTTAACTGATCCACTAAAATAAATCCTTCCTGATCCACAGGAATAAAATCTACTTCGTATCCCATCTCACGCATCGCTTCTACTGTATGGGTCGTTGCATGATGTTCAATCACCGAAGTGATGACATGTTTTTTATCGGGATGAGCTTTCGCATATCCAAGCAGTGCCAAATTGGTTGCTTCTGTCCCTCCTGAAGTAAAGATAACACCAGAAGGTTGGACATGGAATGTGTTCGCAACCACTTCTCTTGCCTCATTGATTTTTTTACGTATCATGATTCCATCATCATGAAGTGAAGAAGGATTGGCATAGAAGTTGGTCAAATATGGCATCATCGCTTCCAATACCTGTGGGGAAAGTGGGGTCGTTGCAGCATGATCTAAATAGTATGCCATGTGCTCACTCCTTTCTAAAAAAGGTTAAATTCATCACATCATCCAGCGCAATGAAAGACAGGTCAATTGAAAGGTCCTTGCCTAAGATGGTTTGATTCTTAGGTAATTGATCCATAAGAGATTCAACCATCGCTTGGATAACATAGGATTGATGAATCACACAAGGATCAGGATCACGAAACACCTCAAGTGATTTCGCCTTTATGGCATCCTCTTTTATTGGTAGTTTCAATGCTTTTCCCTCAAAAACAATATTTTGATTCATATTTTTGATGACTAAATAAGCTTTCATTATTGTCTCCTAAATCATAAAGAGTAGATAATAGAGGAAAATCGCTAAAAAGACCAACGCATTGAAAAGTTTAATCCAATGAAGTTTTTCTCTCATAAATACGGAAATCCCAATAATGGATTGTGTTTTCATCGCAATCCCCGTGATGATAATCAACGGTAAAACAAAAATGATGTTATATACAATCAAGAGGATGATCCCACGACTGATGTGATCGGTAAAATGAATGAGATGAAGGATCGCCGTTAAATAGGCTTGTCCGGTACATAAAAATTCAGTAAAGGAAATGACTGTCCCGATAAAAAACGTAATGACATAGATCATTTTCGAGTTTTCTTCCATCTTCTCAGTAAACTTCTTCATCAATTTCCGGTTAAATGCTTGAATCCCACGAGGGAGTTGGTTTTTAACCAAGTTATACTTTTGCAGCATGGTGACGATGAAATCATAGAAATTCAAGAGAAAGAGAAATCCTGTCAATCCGATGATAATCCATGGTAACACTTGAACAATAATGGATAAAAACTGCAAACGATTAAAAAATTGATACAAAATAGTTCCAAAAAGGAAATAATTGATAAAAATAGCACCGATAAATGTTAAACTTACCCGTAACAAGATCTTCTTATTATTGGTAAATCCCAAGAGTGATATAAAAATGAGGAGCATCGCGATGGCACATGGATTGACCCCATCAACAAACCCTAGAAGAATAAAATAAACCAGTGAGAAATCACTTGGAGGTGCAACCATGATTTCTGGCATGACTTGAGTTTGTGCGATATCTCTTATCGCAAATTGATCAATGGCTTCATTGATAGCATCACGCCCAGTAAAATAGGTTTCACCCACAAAGATGATTGGAACGGATGCACTAGTTTGAGGGACATCGTAGGTAAATTGATAGTTACGAAAGATTTCTGTATACGCTTGATCATCTTCAATAATATATTTTTTTACGATGACTCCCTGATTTTCTAAACGTGTAAAGGCATCATCTGATTCATCTAAAGCAATACATACTTGACAAAATTTCGACCCAAAATAAACGGCATCATATGGCTCATCAACTGCTTTTATATCTAGCAATGTGAAGGGTTGAATCAGCATGATTGAAATGATAAATATCATTAACCATGGATACTTGAATAGATTCTTCATGATAACTCCTTGTATTTCATCTATTCTTATTATAGACGAAAATGAGGGGTTTTCATAAGAAGAATAAATCAAATGCATCCAATCATTGATAAATATTTATTCAAATCCTAAGCGAATGCTTCCATTGTCACTGACTTCATCATTGATTATTCATGATATAATGAGGAAAAGAGGTGATTGTCATGCCCAGTGCAGATTTGCTCGTTGATCTCTATCAACAAACGTTTAAATTACCTGAACTTAAAGTCACTATCAAACGTGTTTTATCACCAGATAGTGATCAAGTTCTCGACTTCATCGGTACTAATTTCTCCTCTCGGTGGGTCTCTGAAGCAAAAGCAGGTCTTTTTAAGCCACAACCTACATGTTTTGTCGCTGTTGATGAACAAAAAATCATCGGATTTGCCTGCTATGATGCCACTGCAAAGGGATTTTTTGGTCCTATGGGCGTTCATCCAAGTTATCGAAAACATGGAATTGGTTCTGCCTTAGTCATCAAATGTCTTGAAGCAATGTTTTTTGATGGTTATGGCTATGCCATTATCGGAGCAGTCAGTGAACACACGCAGCACTTCTATCATCAAGTCTGTGGCGCTACACCTATTGAAAACTCTAGAAATGTTTACCGTCGGTTAATTGACAGATAATAATTATCCTTGATGAGGGCTTATGCGAAAACTATTTAATCCAATCGATTTCAAAACTAAACAAAATTACAATCAATCGAACTTGGTTTATTATAGTTCGTTTTTCGCGTATTTCCTATTTATTCCTTTATTCATTTATATTGGAAATGCTTTACTTATTGGTCTTAATATTCTTTCATTTATCGCCTCCTTTTTTGCTATCTATTTGAATCGTAAAAAATATTATTCGCTCGCTGCATTTATCTTTATTACCGCTATTCTTATTCAAACCTTTTTCGAAGTGGTGATGTTTGCAAACACTGCGGGATTTGCTTTCTTTTACTTTAATATTGCCGGTTTAATCATTTTTACCGATTGGAAAAAATGGCAAAAGATATCCTATATCTGGGTATTAGGTTCACTATTTGTCATTAGTGTCTTGCATGCACGTCAAGTTGATCCCATGGTCATGTTACCTTCTTGGTTGATCACTTTCTTTTTGATTAACAATGTTTTCTTAAATATGATGGGTGTCGGAAACTCAGCACTTTATTTTGTACGAATTGCTGATGAATCCCTTAATGCTTTATCGGGTCTAGCGATGG
>CALMNM010000052.1 GCA_937868795.1 uncultured Acholeplasma sp. | reverse complement strand
CATTGCCTAAATTTAACTTTAAGACCGGTCTTCGAGAACAGGGGAAGACGGTCAGCATCAATGAAGATACCCCAATCATTATTGAAGGCATCCATGCCCTCAATGAAAAATTAACCAAGAGTATTCCAAAGCATCAAAAGTACAAGATTTATATTGCCCCTCAGACGCAATTACACATCGATGATCATAATCCCATCAGCATTACTGAATTACGCTTGTTGAGACGTATCGTCAGAGATCAAAAGTATCGTGGTACGTCTGCACTAGATACGATGAATATGTGGTCATCGGTCAGAAGAGGAGAATTCAGATGGATTTATCCCTTCCAAAAGGAAGCGAACTATACCTTTAACTCTGAACTCACCTATGAACTCGCTGTCCTCAAGACGCATGCTACAGCACAGCTTCAAGCCATCCCCAAGGATAGCAAGCATTACATAACGGCGAATCGTTTACTTAAGTTCTTGAAATATTTCAAAACGATCGATGATGATCTCGTGCCCTGTAACTCTTTATTACGTGAATTTATTGGTGGATCAAGTTTCCACGACTAAGCGAGGTTTCTTATGAAAGCTTTAAGCAATATGGAGCGCATCCAAATTCATCAAGAAGTGATGATGTTACTCTTGTCCCTCTATGAATCCAAAGGAAAATCATTTTATTATGATGATCTTTTCGAACGCGATCTTCATGCCTTCGAAAAGAAGACGATGGAACATAACTTAATCGCGATTGCGCATTATTTAAACCTTGAGATGACCGATGCTAGAATTCGTCTTTTTGCGAAAAAGCCGATGACGCCACGAACGAAGGATGAGCATTTACTCCATAATATTAAAACCGCACTCAATCAACTCCATCGTCATCCCGAGCAATTTGAACTTTTGGTCAATGAAGTGGGCAATCTCGTCAAACTCTTGAGTAAAAATGCAGATCCAATCCTCTTTAACAGTTATGACAAAGAAGAAGAGGGGATGCTTAAGCAAAAAAGAGTTTCCAAGAAAGATGATTTAGAGAAGTTAATGCAGCTCTATGAACGGCATGTGAAATCAAAGAAATTCGAACTCACTCAGCTCATCGTTAATTTCTATATCGACTTTTTAAATATGAGTATCGTTTCCAAACATCAAGAACTTGTTGCACTTATCTTACTCTATGGACTGATTGCTAAAGACTTTTCCGTGTTTAAATACGTCTCATTCTTCAAGTACTTCTTAAAAGAAAAAGAGGGATGGCATTCCGGTGTCATTACCGCGTCCTATTATTGGGCATCGGGGTATGCGCAAACCGATATGCTTTCGAGAATTCTCCTCAATATTTTAATTAAAGCCTATGAAGAAGTCGATGATATGGCGCATGAATATGTCTTTGAAAAAGAACTTAACAAGTCGAATAACATCGAAAACAGCATCTTAAAACTCGATGAAATATTCTCCAAAGAAGATTTGAGAAAACGTCATCCTAACGTCAGTGATGCGACGATTGATCGCACATTGAAACGTTTGAAAGATGAAGATAAGATTAGACCCCTTGGTAAAGGACGCAGCTCCAAATGGCAGCGCATCGTTCAGGGAAACCGCAAGTTTGGTGTTGAACAACTCTCGCTTTTTAACGATTAAGGGCAACTGCCCTTTTTTGTTAAATTTAAGCATTTTCTAAATAATCTATGCAAGTTTATGCTATGATATGAATGAGTGGAGGCCACTATGGACATTAAAAAAATTAAACAACTTAGAGAAGAAACGGGCTTAGGAATGCTGGAAGTTAAAGAGGCATTGCAAAAAGCCAATGATGATCTTAATGAAGCAAGAAAGATCTTAAAAGAACTGAGTTCACCACAAAAAACTTCCGTTCGAGTCGCATCCAAAGGGATGACTAATCTCGTCATCAAAGACGATCAAGCGATTTTATTTGAAGTGAATGCAGAAACAGATTTTGTTGTCAAAAATCCTGCATTTACTAACATGGTGGAAATGATTGGCAACGCTCTGATCGAGAGTCAAGCCATTACGGTCAAGGATGCTCTAAATGTAACACTTGATGGTGAAAAAATCGAAGAAATCATTCTGAAGACAGGTACAATCATTAAAGAAAATACCTACTTAAGACGTTTTCACCGCATTCGCAAACAACCTTCCCAAGGATTTGGCTCTTATATTCATCAACAGGGTAAACTCTCGATTTTAGTCATTTTACATCATACCGATCCCATCCTTGGCAAAGACTTAGCCATGCATATCGCTTCTTACGCACCTACATATCTATCCATAGATGCCATCGATAAAGAAACAGTAGCCTATGAACGCTTCATGTTAGAAAAAAACCAAGGACCCGTATCTGATGATGTGTTGATGGATCATTTGAAAACAATCTCGTTATATGAACAACCCTTTATCAAAAATCCTGATCTCCTCATTCGTGAGCTTGTCAACGATAATCCCGTGATCGATTTCTATCGATTTGAACTCGGGCAAGGGATTGAAAATAAACTGAACTGTCGTTTGGATATTCCTTGCGATGGTTCGAAAATTTCTGTTACACCACTTTATGGAAAGGAGTAAAAAAGATGAAATTGAAGAAAAATGTCGGTAAAGTCGATCAAATCGTGCGCTATATTCTAGCACTTGTCTTGGTTGTCTTGGCAATTGTCCTGCCTTTATGGTGGCTCGTTATCCCCGCAGTTGTCTTAGTCTTCACTGCCCTCTTTAGTTTTTGTGGGTTATACACACTTTTTGGCATCAATACCTGCAAGATCGAAGAACAAAAAAAATAATCAAGCGCTGGCTTGATTTTTTTTGTTATAATAGTGGTATCAATGATCTTTAGGGGGGATCTTATGCTTCAATCGTTTGATTATCGAAAACCACGTTATCTCATGGTGGGTCTCATTGTTCTATATTTTTTATTGCTCGTGTTAAGTCTTTTTATTGGAAATCCATTTATTCGCTTTCCTGGCTATGTGGTCAGTTGGGTTTCGATGTTCATCTTTCTCATTTTAGTGACCATTTTACATCCTTTCAAGCGACGTTGGATCGCGATACCTTACCTCATGGGTCAAGCAGGTGTCATTTATAATATTTATGAGAACTTAAAGGCCCTATTTGTTTACGCTGATCACAATGCGCTTTCGTGGATTAGTTTTTTTACAAATCTGGGTTTATATGCATTCGGAGTTTTGGCGATGATTCTCCCATTGTTTATCTTTCTACGCAAAGATATTTACCAAAAACCTTTTCTCGTTGTCGCTTGTGTTGCATTATTCTTTCAGCTCATTTCTCAATCTTGGTATTCCCTCTTTTTGATCGGAAATATTGGTTTTGAATTTTTCTTCGTCAATTCCATTCGCATCATCTTATCTTTTATCCCTTATGTTGCGATCATCTTGTATACGTATGATAACCAATATATCCATCGAATCTTGTTTCAAAATCAAAACGAAAGTTCTGATGACGATGAACTCTTTGGTTGGTTAACTTTAGGGATCTACACGATATATCTTGCCATTACCAAACCTTATAAAAAATAAAGCAGACGTCGTCTGCTTTTTGTTTATTTTGTGACAAACATGCCATCCCTTAAAATCTTCATGACTTGATCGGTGATAAAATCCAAATCTTTTTCAGTGAGTGTTTCTCTAAAGAGAACTTGTAAACCAACGAAGTTAGAAATCCCCATTAATACGTATGAAAGAGTCTCTAAATCAATGTCGTTTCTCACTTCACCCTTGGCTACAGCAGAAGATAACTGTCTGACATAGTCATGGCTGAAGGTGACATAGTATTCCCTGAATAATTCTTTATCAGCAAACATCGATTCCCAAATAATCCGGTACGCGAGAGGATCTTTCCAGGCAAACTTAAGAAAGGCTTTGATTCCTTGTCTTTCTTTTTCTTCTCTGGTTTCTGCCCCTTTGATGCCTTCAGAAATCGCTCGACGAATGGAATGACGATATTGGGTAAGTAAGTACGAATAAAGTGCGAACTTATCATCAAAATATATGTAGAAAGTACCTGTCGCTATCCCTGCTTTTTCAATAATTTCATTGATGGATGTCGCTTGATACCCATTTTTCGAAAAGAGTTTGCGCGCGGTTTCAATAATATGTTCAAATGTTTTTTGGCCATCTTTCCGTTTGGGAAGACGGTAATTCGTTGGATTCATGAATGATCACCTACCTTATAGTGTATACGAAAAAATCAAAAAAGACAACCATCAATATTTTACATGCGAATTTCCAATTTCCCCTTGACGAAAAGAAGAAAATGCTTTAAGATAAAATTAATGTGAATATTTATTCATATTTGCAACTTCATGATTAGGAAGAGTCATTGTCCCTTTTGATGATGAGATCATGAACGAGTCATTTTTCATATTTAACTCCCAAACCTAGTGATATGCAGCTTGCTGCAGATAAAGAAGGATGCCTCTTCCCGTCCTTTTTATATTTTAGAATCTCAAACATATCTTAAGAAGATACATTTCGTTTTAAAAGAAATTGACAAAGCGCTTTCTTAGTGATATAATATCATCGTAACATGAATAAGTATTCATATTAAGTAAACTGAATTGCATCTTGTAAAATAACGCAACAAAGCCGTTAACTTTGTTTTTATACGATGCGATATGTTTTTTATGTAAAAATGTAAACGCTTTATCTAAAGGAGAAGAAAAAATGAACAAAGTGTATGTCGTTGGTGCAAAACGTAGTGCCATCGGATCGTTCATGGGAACACTTAGCCCATTACACCCTGCTGATTTTGGTTCACAGGTACTCAAAGCATTGCTCAAAGAAACCAATATTAATGTAAGTGACATCGATGAAGTCTTGGTAGGAAACATCTTACCCGCGGGTCTTAAACAAGGTCTTGCGAGACAAATCTCCATTTTATCAGGCATTCCATCAAGCATACCTGCCTACGGTGTCAATATGGTCTGTGGTAGTGGGATGAAAACCGTGATGAACGGTTATACCAACATTGCCCTAGGACTTCATCATCTCGTTGTTGCTGGCGGTGCTGAATCCATGACCAATGCGCCTTATCTCGTCCCCGCTCAAGTAAGAAGTGGACTCAAGATGGGTGAACAACCGATGCGTGATCATATGCTTTATGATGCATTAACTGATGCATTTGAAGGTTATCATATGGGGATCACTGCAGAACATATCGTGGAAAAATATCAAATTACGCGAGAAGAACAAGATCGTTTTGCTTGGGAATCTCAAAGAAAAGCCATCGCTGCACAAGATCAAGGACTCTTTAAAGATGAAATCGTCCCGGTTATCGTGCCTAACCGTAAGGGCGATATCGTGTTTGAAAATGATGAATTTATCAATCGTACCACTTCCTATGAAAAACTTTCTCAGCTACGTCCCGCTTTTAAAAAAGATGGAACCGTGACTGCAGGTAGTTCATCAGGAATTAATGATGGTGCAAGTTTTATCATTTTAGCCAGTGAAGATTATGTGAAAGCACACCATCTCAAACCTTTATTTGAAGTGGTGGGTATTGGTCAAGGCGGTGTGGATCCATCCGTGATGGGTTTAGGTCCAACCCCTGCGATTAAGCAAGCATTAAAACACGCGAAACTTTCCATTCACGATATTCAGATCTTTGAACTTAATGAAGCATTCGCTGCCCAATCACTTGGTGTGATTAAAGAACTTACAGATGCGTTTGACATCACCAAAGAAGACATCCTATCAAAGACCAATCTTAATGGGGGTGCGATTGCATTAGGACATCCCGTAGGGGCTTCAGGTAACCGTATTATGGTAACTTTGATTCATGAAATGTTAAAACAACCCAACTTGACCTATGGCTTAGCAAGTCTATGCATTGGTGGCGGTATGGGCACTGCAGTGATCTTAAAGAGAGTATAAAAGGAGAAAATCATGAAACGTTTAGAAAATAGAGTTGCCGTCATCACGGGCGGTGCTAGAGGTTTAGGACAAGCTATGGCAGAAGCATTTGCAAAAGAAGGTGCGACAGTCATTGCTGCCGACATGGGTGAAGCTGGTTATGCCTGTGAAAATGTTCATTTTTTCAAGCTTAATGTTACCGACGTTGCTGGCGTACAAGCATTCTTTAATGAAGTGGTTGAAAAGTTTGGCAAAATTGATATCTTAGTTAACAATGCCGGAATCACCAGAGATGCGATGACACGCAAAATGACCGATGAACAATGGAATTTAGTCATTGATGTCAATTTAAAAGGTGTCTTTAACATGACCCGTCTGATCGGACCTCATATGGAAACAAACGGTTATGGATCGATCATTAATATCTCCTCTGTTGTCGGTGTTTTTGGTAATATAGGTCAAGCCAATTATGCAGCAACCAAAGCAGGTGTCATTGGTTTAACGATGACATGGGCAAAAGAATTTGCACGAAAAGGTGCGAACGTGAGAGTCAACGCGATTGCTCCAGGTTATATCATGACAGACATCTTAAAGACCGTTCCTCAAGAACTCCTTGATGGCTTTGCTAAGCAAACCATGCTTGGACGTCTTGGACAACCTCATGAAATTGCGAATGCTGCTTTATTCTTAGCATCAGAAGAATCCTCTTATGTCACTGGACAAACATTAAATGTCAATGGTGGCATGCGTTTATAAATCCCACGTTGAGAGAAGAAAGTAGGTGTTCCTTGTGAACAAAATTAATGTAGGCATCGTTGGAACGGGGATTTATCTTCCAAAAGGGCGGATGACTGCACGTGAAATTTCTGAAGCCACCCATGGTGTTTGGAGCGAACAAGCAGTCATTGACAAACTAGGTATTCGTGAAAAAACGATCCCTTTAGAACTTCCTCAAGATGGGACTCAAGAAATGGGAGCTCTCGCAGCCTTAGATGCCTTGAAAAATACTGGTATTGATCCTAAAGAGATCGATGTCATCTTGAGTGTGACTGAAGAATGGAAAGAATATCCCTTAACGACATCCGCACTCTACATTCAAGATCGCATTGGTGCGATTAATGCTTGGGGAATCGATGTTCAAAATCGTTGCTGCACCACCGTCTCTGCATTAAAGATGGCGAAAGATATGCTCATTGCTGATGATGAAATCAATGTCATTATGATCGTGGGGGGATATCGTAATGGCGATTTCGTTGACTTTACCGATAAAGATATGTCGATGATGTATAACCTTGGAGCTGGCGGTGGTGCCATGATTCTCAAGAAAAACTACGGGAAGAATTTACTTCTTGGATCACACGTCATCGCAGATGGATCATTAGCAAGAACAGCAGGAGTTGAAATTGGAGGATTATGTAATCCGATTACCTTAGCCAATGCTGAAGAAGCGAAAAAGTCGCTTCGTTTGATGGATCCCGTCAAGATGAAGAATCGTTTAAATGAAGTCTCGATGCCCAACTGGTATAAATGCATCGATGAAGCATTACGTAAATCAAACATGACACGACATGATATTGGATACTTAGACATTCTCCATATCAAACGCAGTGGTCATGAAGCGATGCTTGAAGAATTCAATTTGAGAAAAGATCAATCGATCTACTTAGAAGATTACGGTCACATTGGACAAATCGATCAGATTCTTTCGTTGCACTTAGCCTTACAATCAGGTCAGGTCAAAGAGGGAACCGTCGTATGCATGCTTGCTGCAGGCATTGGGTATGTCTGGGCAGCAAACATCGTCCAATGGGGCTAATCATGAAATGTGAGGATAACGTATGGCAAAAGTAATTACAGCGGAACAAGCGGTACAACTGGTCAAATCCAATGATCATATCGTCGTCGGGATGACAGCAGCAGAACCTCAAAACTTTATGAAGATCTTACACACGGTCGCTGATCGTGTGAAAAATGTCGTCGTATCGAACTGCTTACCCATTTTAGAAGCTGAATTTTTTACCAATCCTAAATATATTGATTCATTTAAGGTGGCTGGATGGTTTTACACGGGTACCTTAAGAAAATATCATAAAAATGGTAATATCTCATTTATTCCCAATCATCTTCATTTAGCAGGGAAAAAACGTTTTGATCACATGCCACCTGATATTTTTATCACCGCGGCTTCAGAGCCTGATGAAAACGGCTATATCTCATTATCCATTCAAAATGTCTATGAACGCGATGCAGTGGACGTCGCTAAGCTTGTCATCGTTGAAACAAATCCCAATTTTCCAAGAACTTTTGGTGATAATCAGATTCATCTCAGTCAAGTGGATTATATTATTCATGCGAATTATCCAGTACCCGCAATAAGCAACCCTGAACCCAATGAAAAAGATATGAAGATTGGAGAGGAAATCGCGAAATACATCAAAGATGGCGCGACCATCCAACTCGGCATTGGTGGGATTCCTAACGCAGTATCCTATTTCTTAAAGGATAAGAAAGATTTAGGCATTCATACCGAAATGTTTACCAATGGGATGATGGATCTCATTAAACATGGTGTGGTTACTGGTAAAAAGAAGAATTTCATGCCAGGAAAACACGTCTGTGCGTTTGCGTATGGATCTAAAGAACTCTATGAGTTTTTAAATAATAACCACGATGTTTATTTCATGCGTGGGATTGAAGCGAATGATCCTCACGTCATTGGAAAGAATGATCATCAAATCTCGATTAATACCACGATCGAAATCGACCTTTCAGGTCAAGTATGCAGTGAATCGATTGGTCATGTTCAATTTTCCGGAACCGGTGGGCAAGCGGATACCTCGATTGGGGCACAGAATGCCAAAGATGGTAAATCATTCATCGCTTTATATTCCACCGCGATGGTAAGAAATCCGAAGACCGGAGAAAAAGAAGAAATCTCTAAGATTGTTCCCACGTTAAAACCTGGCGCGGCAGTCACCTTATCAAGAAATGATGTCGACTACGTCGTCACTGAATTTGGGTGTGTCTGTTTGCGAGGAACGACGATTGAAGAACGCGTCAAGTTGCTTATCTCTATCGCCCATCCTAAGTTTAGAGATGAACTTTATGAAGAAGCGAAAAAATTGGAGTGGATTTTTTAATGCCTATCTTGAATTTTAAAGGAAGAAATATCTATTATCAGGTACAAGGGGAAGGAAAGCCCATTTTATTGCTCAATGGCATCATGATGTCAACCAAATCATGGGAACCCTTTGTCTCTACATTTACCGCACAAAATCAACTCATTCGGGTCGATTTCTTTGATCAGGGACAGTCTGATCGGTTAACCAATAGTGTATATACACAGCAGATTCAAGTCGATGTCCTTTTTGAACTCATCAAAGAGTTGAAATTACATAAGGTGAATGTGGTTGGTATCTCCTATGGTGGTGAAGTTGCCGTTGAATTTTCGATCCAGCATCCTTCGATGGTTGATCGGCTCATCCTCTTCAATACGACACCTTATACCTCTCCTTGGTTGCTTGAAATTGGCTATTCTTGGAAAAACATTGCGAAAACACGCAATGGGGAAAGTTATTATCAAGCGACCATTCCTGTGATTTATAGTCCACGCTTCTTTACAGCACGTCAAGACTGGATGAAAAAAAGAGAAGCGTATTTAATTCCGATATTTTCCAATCCAGAGTTTCTGGATGCGATGGATCGATTGATCAATTCTGCAGAATCCTATGATGCAAGAGAAAGACTTTCATCCATCAGTGCACCTACACTTATCGTGTCAGGTGATGAGGACTTTTTGACTCCACTGTCGGATCAAAAAGAATTAAAACAGATGATCAAAGATTCGTATCATATCATTATCCCCGGTGTGGGTCATGCATCGATGTATGAAGTACCGCACCTATTTACTACCTTGGTGTTAGGTTTTATTAATACCAATGAAATTCATTATCAGGTGTAACATGAGGACTGATAAAAAGACAGGGGTGTATTCATGAATTTTATCAATGACTTACAAAGTATCTTGTTTAGTGCACTCATCAGTTTCTCCTTTTTATCGTTGGCAACATTTGGGATTGTTCTCATTTTTAAAACGAGTTCGACGACAAACTTTGCTCAAGGATCACTAGGAATCCTCGGTGCTTACACGACAAGTTACTTAATTGACAAACAAGGGGTCATCGATTTAACAGGATTACCTTCTGTTGTCATCACGAGTCCGTATCAGCTCATCCTACCGATGTTAGGCGGTATCGCCGTCTCCTTCATCGCTGGACTCTTGATTGATACGGTGATCTTCCGCCGTGCAAAATACACGAATGCGGCAACAAAACAAATTATCACGATGGGCTTGGTCATTATCATTACAGGGATCATTCCAATCGTATTTGGGGGAACGATCACACGTGTGAGTTTCCCATTCTCCAAAGAGAGCACAACCCTATTGGGTCTGCCGATGCCGATTCATCAATTGGTGACCTTAATCATCGCCTTCATCCTCATCATCAGTATCTTTATCTTATTAAAGTATACCAAGTGGGGATTAGGAGTGCGCTCTGTGGCTTCCAATGAACGCGTCGCAGGACTCATGGGGATCAATACCAATCGAATTAACGCGATGAGCTGGGCAATTGCAGGGGCACTCGGTGCACTGTCTGCAATCACCTATACTGCAGCGATTGGGACGATGAATTCGATGTCGATGATCGACATGCAGGTCAATGCCTTCTATTCATCTATCTTGGGTGGCTTTAGTACCTTCTATGGTCCTTTAGCCGGTGCATTCATTTTCTCCTTTGGACAAGCATTATTTCCTAAAATTCTGGTTAGCTGGAATTTAGCTCAATGGAGTAACACATTGCTCTATATGGCGATTGTCATCGCGATATTGATCAAGCCTGTGGGACTCTTTGGGAAGAAACTGGCAAAGAAGGTATAACACATGAACATTTACTATCACGAAAAAGTAAGGCCATTCCTAAAAAGTCCTTACATCTCATACCTCATTGTCGGGATCATCTTAGTCGTCTTACGTTTTATGGTCGGTGTCTTACCTCCTGATATTTATGGGGCAGTTGTGACAACCTCCTATTACTACCTTGCGGGTTTAGGCTTCGCCTTATTATTAGGGTACGGAGGACTCGCATCCTTAGGGACAGGTGCCTTCGTCGGAATCGGTGCCTTTGGACTCCATTTCATGTACCGTTACATGACGATGCCACTGATGGTATCCATCTTGGTTGTTCTTGCCATATCGATTGTGGTGAGTGTGATCTTTGGATTCGTTTCCTTAAGAATTTCTGGGATGTATTTAGCCATCGTGACGATGGGGTTATCCCAGATCGTCATTGAAGTCATCAAAAACATTCCCCAGTATGCTTCAGGAACAACTGGTGGATTCCTCTCCGGAGGACCGAGAAGACCCTTAGCTTTCCTAGGATATGAACTATCCTCCGATTCTGCTGTGTTATTCACGGCAGTCTTCGTGGTCATAGGGATGATCATCGTCCACAATTTGATTTACTCTCCTACTGGACGTGCACTCCTTGCTGTGAAAAACAGTGAAACTGCGGCACAAACCATGGGAATCAATCTTTTGAAGTATCGTTTATTTGCCTTTGTCATTTCCGGTGTTTACGGGACCCTTGCGGGTGTCTTATCCATGATGTTTGTGAGAAACGGAAACGTCACCCAAGTCGGTTTAACGTTTGCATTAAATATTCTCGCTGCAGTTGTCATCGGGGGAACCAAATCCATTTGGGGTATCCTCATAGGTACCTTCGTCATCTTTGGTCTCGATCTTGCCGTTTTTCAACGCTTTCAACTCGGGAATTATTCGATCATCATCAATGGTCTGCTCATCATTCTCGTCGTCATGTTTTATCCCGGTGGTTTAATTCAACTCTTTACGGATCTTAAATATAAAATCCAAAACGGATTGAAAAAGATGAAGCGGGTGAAATCATGAACAACATCCTAAAGAATACGTTCACACCATTGCAGATTAGATATCAATTAAACCGTCACCGTAAAGCAAACCACATGCTCAGTTATTATCAAGGCTTACTCGAAGAATATATCCATCAAGATGCCACATACGTTGCTCAAAACGAAGCCTTGATTGAAAAGTACTATCAAAAAGCATATCAGCATTATGTTGAGAAGAACAAACAAGATCGGCTCCATCAACTCGATCTAGCTAAAGACAAGAAATTAGCACAATTAAAAAAGAATTATCCCAATAAACATGTGCGATATGAAAAATTGATCAGCCAGATCAAAGAGAGTATCCAGCGTTATGAGGTTAGATTCAAAGAGACTGAAGAAACGATTGCACGACTCAACCAGATGACTCATGAAGATCATTTAGCACAATTAGTCACCTTGAATCAGATCGTCACCAAAAACGGTGAAACTGCACAAAATCAAGTTAAACCTCATGTTTTAGAAAAGACAGAGAAGAAGATTGAAAAGATCAACATCATGAACCACATGAGTGAACATGAAGATATCCATTTATCCGTTGATCATCTCAAGATGTACTTCGGAGGTGTTAAAGCGGTCAACGATTTATCCTTCCAGGTTAAACGTGGTGAGATCTTCGGACTCATCGGACCTAATGGAGCGGGTAAAACCACCGTTTTCAACTGTATTACACAGTTTTATAAAGCGACCGATGGTCATGTCCACTTCTCAAATAAAGAGGGCTATATCGTCGATTTAAACGAACGGAAAACCCATGACATGATTGCTGAAGGGATTGCACGATCCTTTCAGAACGTCGAGCTCATCTGGGAATTGACCGTGATGGATAACTTACTCGTCGCTGCACATTCACTCTTGATCAGCAATTATCTTGAACACATGCTCCATACAAAGAAAGTCAAACGTGAAGATCTTGTACTTCGTACTAAAGCATATCAAATCTTAAAAACTTTAGGGATTGAAGACTATGCGTTCCGCTCACCTTATGGATTGCCCTATGGCATCTTGAAGAAGATCGAACTCGCACGTACGCTCATGACCGATCCTAAGCTCATCATCTTGGATGAACCCGCAGCAGGACTCAATGATGCGGAAACCAAAGATCTTGCTAAACTGATTCAATCGATCAACAAGACGATGGGAATCACCATCTTCCTAGTGGAGCATGACATGGGTTTAGTCATGTCGATCTGTGATACAGTATGCGCGATCTCATTTGGTAAAATGATCGGTATAGGAACACCTAAAGAGATTCAAGCCAATCCTGAAGTGAGAAAGGCTTACTTAGGGGAGGATAGCGATGATTAATACATTAGAGATTAAAAATCTTGAAATCGACTATGGCATCGTCAAAGCGGTCAAAGGCATCAATATGACCGTTCCCCAAGGATCCATTATTGCACTACTCGGTGCCAACGGTGCTGGAAAGACATCCATTATTCGTTCCATCTCAGGGATCGCAAAAGTGAAGTCAGGTGAGATTTTATATCAAGGACAACCGATCCACAATCTACCTCCGTACAAAATCGTTGAAAAAGGAATTTTGCAATCCCCAGAGGGTCGTATGATCTTGACAGGGTTGACGGTAGAAGAAAACTTGTTAGTCGGAGCGTATTCACTCAAATCAATCACGAAAGATAATGTGAAGATCAAGCGTAGTGAACGCATTAAAAAACTCCTTGATGAAACCTACAGTTACTTCCCTATCTTAAAAGAACGAAGAAGTCAACAAGCCTCAACACTCTCAGGAGGTGAACAACAAATGCTCGCCATCGGACGTGCGCTCATGGGTGCGCCAGAATTACTCCTCTTGGATGAACCATCCTTAGGATTAGCGCCACTTGTGATCAAAGAGATATTTAATATCATTCAACGAATCAAAGAGGATGGTCGTACGATCCTGATCGTTGAACAAAACGCCAAGCAAACACTCAAAATCGCGGATTACGCGTATGTGCTTGAAGTCGGCAAGATTAAGACTGAAGGTAAAGCCAAAGATCTTTTAGAAGACAAACAATTGATCAGTGCTTACCTCGGTGAAAGTTAACACATTGGGTAAAAGGTGCGAAAGGCACAAAAAATAAAGGAGATATAATATGAAGAAATTGTTAGTTGTAACTTTCTTTCTTATGGTCGGTTTTCTATTAATCGGTTGTACAGAAAGTGAAGCAGGAACACAAGGTATCGATGACGAATTCATTTACGTCGGAAATACAGCAGCAACCTCTGGCGTATTCGCTGGTGTTGGTGTTCCCTTTAATTTAGCGATGCAAGTAGTCTTTGATGAATACAATGCAACGCATGATGGTAGAGACATTAAGTTCATCCACTATGATGATACATTTAATGGCGAAACAGGTCTTGCTTTAACGAAGAAACTCGTGGAAGAAGACAAGGTGTTTGCACTCGTGGGTCACTTTGGAACGAACACAGTGAATGCAACCATGGACTACTTACTTGAAACAGGTATTCCTATGGTGTATGGTGTTACTGGTGTTAACTCGCTCTATTTTGAAAACGAAGTTGGCAACAACATTTTATCCGTTCAACCTATCTATCGTACTGAAGGTCGTATGATGGTTGCTAGAGCACTCAATGAATCTTTATTTGGTGTTAATGGCGATGCGAAACTTGGGGATACCGATAAGATCGTCGTTCTCTATTCCGATGACGATGCTGGTCAATCCATCAAGTTAGGTATCCAAGATGAAGTAGCAACTCAAGGTATTAGCAGCCGCGTCGTATACTTACCTTTCAACGCGAACACTGCAGCTGCTGTCGTTCCTGTTGCATTAGCTGAAAATCCTGGTGTCATCTTATTATCTTCAAACCAAGCGCCTGCAACTGCTGCAGCAACCGCATTACGTTTAAACAACAGCACAGTTCCTGTCCTTTCATCTTATGTCAATAGTGCTGCAGTATTCTCACCAGCACAAGTTGATGCTGCTACACCACTTCCTTACAACGTCTATGCAAACGCATGGGTTGACATCGCAAGCACTGGTGCTCCAGCTCCAACCGCAGCACAACTCGGTGATGCTACTCTTGCAAACTGGAATGAACTTGATACAGATCCATTCTATGCACTTGGAGAAGGTTCATTTGCTTACCTCGCAGGTTTCACCGCTGAATACTGGGAAGGCTTTGTTCATGATATGAATATGTCTGAATTGGTTGACGGTACAACTGCAGCGAAGTCTTTATGGGCTAACGCTTATGCAATGGCTGGTTATGTTGCTGCCAATACATTTGTATCACTCTTAGAAAGAGTTGAAGATTTTGATGCATTGACATGGGAATCTTTCATTGCACTTGCTGAATCAGCACCCATCGATCTTCCAATGGCTGGATCAATTGACTGGTCAAATGGTAATCGTATGGGATTAACAGCACTCGCATTAACGAAGTATCAATTAACAGCATCTGGATGGAGCTTTGCAAAAGTTAGAGAAATTGAATCCATCGATCAAGTCAACGCAAAATAGTTTTTAATGAATGAGATGGACAAGTCAAATGGCTTGTCCATTTCACTCATGTTTTGAAGACACTGTGTTTATAAAAAAGGAGTCAATTATGCCAATGGAAAAAAGAGAAATCGTCTTAAAGAATGGTGAAGTGATTCACTATCTAGAACAAGGCGAAGGAGAAAAAGTATTCCTATTGATTCATGGTAATTTCTCGTCATCCCTTCACTATTCACCCCTCTTAAAACGGATGCCAAAAGATGTCAAAGTGCTCACGCCTGATATGCGAGGATTTGGTGATTCAACGTATTATCGTAGAATCCATTCTTTAGCTGATCTTGCTGAAGATATGTATTTATTCCTTCAAGCAAAACAGGTAAAAAAGGCGTTTGTCGTCGGTTGGTCACTCGGGGGTGGAGTTGCCTTAGAACTTGCTGCTGCACACCCGGAAACAGTCGAAAAAATGGTTCTAATCAATTCGACAACACACCGTGGATATCCCGTCTTTAAGAAGGACGAAAAAGGACAAATGTTACTAGGACAAGTCTATGAATCTGCAGATGAAATGGCGAAAGATCCAGTGCAAGTCGTTCCCTTACTCGAAGCACAGAAGAACAAGAATTTTGCAGTCATGAGTTGGGTGTTTGACAAAACGATTTATACAGTAGGAAAACCTGCTCCAGAAGACAATCTGTTATGGATCAACGAGTCATTAAAACAGAAGAACCTTCCCGATGCCGATTGGGCACTTGCAAATCTAAATATGTCGAACCAACATAATTTCTACAATGCAGGAACAAATACGATCAGTCGGATTAAGTGTCCTATACTTCATACTTGGTCCAAACAAGATATCGTCGTTCCTGAGTATATGGTTTTAGAGAATGTTAAAGCACTAGAGGGAATATCGAAGCTCGTCGTGTATGACAATTGTGGGCATTCACCATTGGTAGATGTTCCTGATCAGCTAACAAAAGATATCCTTGAGTTTGTTCATGCTTAAGAGGGCGCAAGCCCTTTTTTGTTATTTCATGAACGTATAATGACCCCTAAGAAAAAATTAGTAAAAATTGTATGTTTAGTATTTGTAAACTTTAAACAGAATTTATGATTTTTCTCAAACTACAAAAATCGAAGAAATCTGTTTAGTTGTTCAAGACGCTTACTTAGGTCGATATGGTATAATCTTAGTATGATCATCGACGAGTAAAGCAATAGATTCCGTTGTAAAAAAGTTAATGAAGTATAAGCAAATAGACGTGTGAACTTGATTGATAAATCGTTCTAAGGTCAAACATCTATAAGCATAACACGTGATGATTCAAGGCATTCATAAGCATAGTTTACTAAAAGATGCTTAATCATAACAAAGCGTGCATGCACGCGCGCGTAAAGAGTTAATGAAAATATAGTCAAAGAGGAATCGATAACCATTTACTCTAGACAAAATTAAGTAATACATGATTAAGTAGGATATACGATGTCAAAAGTATTGTCTAAATAAAGCCTATGATGATGTGTGAGCCAATTGGCAACACAAAATGAGCAAGCTTGAAATAGCGATCTAAACACAAGACATCAACTATACTCAATAAACAGTGACTCATCATGGTATAGGATTATTAATGAATGTAAAGGGACGCAGGAGATCACCATAAAGCAAGGATTCAAAAAAGACACATATGTACCCTTCAGAAGAAGAAGCAGAACCAAGAAAGTGACAAAAATGGCATACCCTCTCAATCATGCTCAAAACACGATTTGGGCACTTGAGCGCTTGAGACATAGGAATACCTGTAAAAGTAGTTCTCAAACGACGTAAAGCTTCTCTCATATATTTTTATTACACTCATTTTAAGTTTATGTATATATTTAATATCAAAAGAAGTACTATAAATCCATTTTTATCATATCAATGAGTTATTCTTAACATTGATTAAATGATTGGATTTATATTTTTTTATTCTAAATGTGTGCGTATAATATATATTATGTTAACCATTACTCGTGAGCCTTACTGTGCGGTCATGTGTGTTTGTGTGGGAAAGTGTGGATTTCTTATTTGTACAAACTTTGGCTTCTTTGCTCTATAAGGGGTGTGAACTATCGAAAATTGACTATTATTAAACATACGTTTCTCGATACGCAAATTTATGGGTTATGGTACAATGAAATTGGTGATAATATGCAGAAAAAAACGATTTTAATCATCTTCACTGGTGGTACCATTTCAATGGCAAAACACAAAGAAACCAGTAAGGCGATCATCAGTGATAATCAATCTGAACTCCTTAATAACATCGCTTCAGAGCTTAAAAACATCGAACTTTTGTCTCATCAGTTCTCTCTTAAGCCCTCCCCGTCCATCACTCCAAATGATATGTTTGACCTCGCTTTATTGGTCAAATCATACATAAATGACCCAAAAATTGATGGAATTGTCATCACCCATGGTACGGATACACTTGAAGAAACTGCCTACTTTTTAGATCTTTACCTAGAGACAAAAAAGCCCGTTGTCATTACGGGTTCGATGCGTAACTATTCAGAATTAGGTTTTGATGGCTTAAGTAATCTCGTTAGTTCAATACTCGTTGCTGCAAATAATGAGTCGAAGGATATGGGCGTTTTAGTTGTAATGAATGATGAGATCAATGCTGCTGCAGAGGTCACTAAGACACATACACTTGCTCTTGATACGTTTAAGTCCTTAGAGTTTGGTCCGATAGGTATTGTTGAACAAGATAACGTTTTATATTACAGACAGACACATTATCCGCATCGTCATATCTCGCCAGATCGCATCGTTACCGAAGTTGAAATCGTAAAAGTTTATTCTGGTGCAAGTTCAGAAATACTAAACTTACTTATTGACCATGGTGTTAAAGGAATTGTTCTTGAAGCGCTAGGGCGTGGCAATGTTCCACCACTTATGGTTCCAGGAATCAAACGTGCCATCGACGCTAACATTCCTGTACTCATCACCTCACGCTGTCCTAAGGGGCGTGTCCTAGATAGTTATGGTTATGAAGGTGGTGGACACCATCTTCGTCAACTTGGTGTCATTTTCACTGAAAACCTTTCGAGTCAAAAAGCCAGAATACGTTTGATTCTCACACTAGGAATTTCTAATGAGTATAAACGGATCAAGGATTTCTTCTCATGACATCCTTGTTTGAAACAGTACACGCTATAAGAGATCGAGAACGCACAAAACGCATCATTGCCTATCTGGTTTTGTCGTTTGGAATATTTGGGATATTGCTTCAATTTACCCGTTCATTTTTTAGCCCTGAACCTCTACTATCATTCATTACCAATTTTGTATATTTTACGACTCAAAGTAACATCTTTATTACAGTCATAGCTTACCTATTTATTCGTGGTAAAAATCACTCTAAACTTTTCAGTTCACTCTCGTTTATTGCACTATTAAACATCATGATTACAGGTATTGTTTTTCACATACTTTTAACGCCTTTCATGAGTCAAGTAAGTTTCTTGAATCATGTTCTTCATACGATCAATCCACTACTTTATATAATCTTTTACTTCTCATTAGTTTCAGAATTCCCTCCATTAAAAAAAGTGTGGATATCACTCATTTATCCCCTCGTTTATGCATTGCTAGTTTACATTTTTATTGAACCTGTACTCGGTGATATACTCAATCAAATCGTGATTGTTTTCGATAATAGTGCGCGATATGTATATCCCTTTTTGGACCCCAAAAATTACGATAACGGCATTGTCGGATTACTTGTTTTTAATCTAGGAATTCTCGCTCCAATTATGCTCATCTTGTCATTTCTTCTTCTCTATATTAAACAAAAATTCGAAACGAAAATTCAACAATATAACATCAAAAAAGAGGTTGCCAAATAACCTCTTTTTTGTTGGAATCATTCTTATTTATTTGATCAGATTAAGGAATGATGTTCCATTCTTTGGATGTTTTGTCTTAAAGTTATCGGTAATGGTTGCACCAATATCTGCGAATGTTTTCAGCACGGGTAGTGCCTTTCCTTCCTTATGTTTGGGTGTATATGCGAGTAGTGGCACATACTCTCTTGTATGGTCAGTGCCGTGATGTATCGGGTCATTTCCATGATCTGCAGTGATGAGTAGCAAGTCATTTTCATCAAGATTTTCGAGTAATCCAGGTAGTTGTTGATCGAAGACTTCAATTGCTTTTCCATAACCAATCGGGTCTCTACGGTGTCCATATAGTGCATCAAAATCCACAAGATTCAAGAAACATAGCCCGGTAAAATCTTCTTTAGAAACTGAAATAATCTGTTCCATACCATCTTCATTGCTCTTGGTTTTACTGTAACGATTGATGCCATATCCATCAAAAATATCATTGATTTTCCCTAAGGCAATCACATCATAATTAGCTTCAGACAAGAAATTGAGCGCTGTTTTTTCGTGCGGTTTTAGCGCATAATCGTGGCGATTCGGTGTACGTTTAAAGGTGGTGCTCGACTCACCAATGAAAGGTCTTGCGATAATTCGACCGACTTTCCATTCAGGTTTCATGGTAATCTCACGTGCAATTTCACAGATTCTATACTGTTCTTCGATGGGGATAATGCCTTCATGCATCGCGATTTGTAACACAGAATCTGCCGATGTATACACGATTAAATCCCCTGTTCTCATGTGTTCTTCACCAAGATCTCTAATAATATCAGTACCTGATGCACTGATATTTCCTATGACTTTTCGACCTGTTTTTTCTTCAAGTTCTTTGATTAATTCTTGAGGAAAACCTGTATCAGTAAACGTCTGAAAAGGTTTGGTAATATACATTCCCATCATTTCCCAGTGACCTGTCATCGTGTCTTTTCCTAAAGATGCTTCCTGAATTTTGGTGTAGAATGCTAAAGGTTTATCGACTGGATCTACATGTTTGATAGGTGCAATATTCCCATATCCTAAGGCTTTCATATGAGGGATATTAAGAACCATTCGTTCTGCGATATGACCAATCGTGTTTGATCCAACATCATTATAATCTTTAGCGTCGGGCGCTTCTCCAATGCCTAAACTGTCTAATACGATAAGAAAAATTCGTTTGTACATCATCTTACTCCTCCTTTGCACGTGGGTGTGCCTGTTGATAAATTTCTTGAATTCTTTTTTGACTAATATGTGTATATATTTGTGTAGTTGAAATATCTTCATGCCCTAAAAGTGATTGTAGTGTTCTTAGGTCCATCCCATTTTCCAAGAGATGTGTCGCAAATGAATGTCTTAATGTATGGGGTGAACAGTCCGTTTCAACCCCTGCATCATGGGCAAGTTTTTTTAACAATTTGAAGAATCCCTGTCTGGATAGTCGAGATCCCTTTTGATTGACAAAAAGAAAAGGTGTTTTGACTTGATGCAATAGATGTTCACGTGACTTTATGATATAGTCCCTAAGAGCAATCACAGAGGGATCTGAGATGGGAACCATCCGTTCTTTACTGCCTTTTCCTTTGACGATGATGTATCCTTGATTCAAATGGATATCACCCATTTCAATATCCAACAACTCAGATACACGTAGTCCTGATCCATAAATCAATTCTAAGAGTGCTTGATTTCTTAAGCCTAAGTCAGTACTTGAATCGATTTGATTTAGAATTGAAACAACTTCATCTACCGATAATACTTTGGGTAAACTCTTTTCAATTTTTGGTGATTTATAGCTCTTAGCGATATCTTCACTCACTTCTTTTTCTAACATCAAAAAGTGATGAAAACTCTTGATTGCTGTCAGCTTTCTTGCCATACTTTTGGTTGAAATCGACCGTTTTAAACTGCGCATGTAGGCTTCCAAATGAACACGTTCAATGTCTTTTGGTGATTTAATCCCATGATAGCGTAACAAAAACGAAGCATATTGTTCGATGTCACGAAGGTATGAATCAATCGTATTTTTGCTCGATCCTTTTTCATTCTTTAGATAGAGTTGGAAGTCCTTAATGAGATATTTCATACGAAAATACTGAAGACTTGATTCCCTAAAAAGATACCTTTTTGAGTTAGCTTCAGTTGTCCCTCCAGATCGGTGATGAGTCCTAATTCTTTGACCTCATCGAGTTTGGGATAGCGTGCATAAAGGTCAAATTGATATTTTGTTTCAAGCTCTTTAATATTGATGCCAGACATTTTACGCAAGCCAAAAATCAATTCATCTTGAATGTTTTGTTCCTGTGTTTGAATCTCTTTTCTTTCCAAGGGAGTTTGGATATATGTAGAGATCAAACGCTGATTGTACGTCCGGTAGCCATCGATCAAGCCGTGTGCTCCTGCTCCTACACCAATATATTCACCCAAAGTCCAGTAGATTAAGTTATGTTTCGAGTACTTCTGATCTTTGGCATAATTGGAAATTTCGTAATGTTCATAACCGAATGATTTCAGTCGTTCCATCACCGTTTCATACATCAACGCTTCCGTATCTTCATCCATGGTTTTAAATAAACCTTTCATAAAAAGATGATAAAAATACGTTTTTTCTTCCAAGATTAAAGAATAGCATGAAACATGAGGGATGTTTAACGCTTGAATCATGTCGAGATCTTCCTCAAGCATATCCATACTTTGACCAGGAATTGCATAGATCAAATCGACGGATATATTGTCAATACCTACAGTTCTTAAGTGATCAATCGCTGAGATAATTTGAGACTTTGTGTGCTTGCGATTTAGGGATGTGAGCAGTGCTTCATTGAAAGTTTGTACCCCTAAACTGACTCGATTGATGCCATATTGAGCAAAGAGTTCTCCCTTTTTTTGATCATATGATTCAGGATTGACTTCAATTGTATACTCGATGGGTTCAATCTCTTTAATCATCATAAAGATTCTTTCTAATTGTGATACCGATAACATCGAAGGTGTTCCACCCCCAATATAAATCGTTTCAATCGTGGAAAAATGGGACCGATAGGAAGCGATCTCGTTAGATAGTGCATCTAAATATTCATCGATCATTTGATCATCTTTTGGTTTCCGTTTCACAAAGTCACAATAATGACAAATCGATTCACAGAAGGGGATATGAATGTATAAACCTTTCATCATGTCTCACGTTCCTTGTACGTCTATTATACCAAAAAATGGTTTACATAATAAAGAAAAGTGATGAGATTTACTCATCACTATTGGATAATATGGCGAGGAAAGCTTCCTGAGGTACATCAACACGTCCTAAGGATTTCATCTTCTTTTTCCCTTCTTTTTGTTTCTGAAGGAGTTTCTTCTTACGTGAGACGTCACCACCATAACACTTGGCTAAGACGTCTTTACGCATCGCTTTGATCGTTTCACGAGCGATAACCTTATTTCCTAAGGCTGCTTGCACCGGGATCTCAAACATCTGCCGTGGAATGAGTTCCACCATTTTTTCACAAATGGCTTTTCCACGATTATAAGCAAATTCTCTATGAACAATCAGTGATAATGCATCGACCACTTCACCATTGAGTAAGATATCCATCTTCATTAAATTCGATGGCTTATAGCCTGCCATTTCATAATCGAATGATGCATAACCTTTGGTGGATGATTTGAGTTTATCAAAGAAATCATAGACGATTTCAGAGAGTGGTAAATCATAATGAATGTGGACACGATTGGCATCGATATATTTCATATCGCCAAAGATCCCGCGCTTCTTTTGTGAGATATCCATGATGGCACCTACGTATTCTTTTGGTGACATGATGGAGGCACGAATATAGGGTTCTTCGATGCGTTCAATGCGCTGTGGATCAGGAAGTTTTGATGGATTATCGAT
>CALMNM010000051.1 GCA_937868795.1 uncultured Acholeplasma sp. | reverse complement strand
CGATTGCCATGCTAATGAATGGAGTATTTAATGCGTTCATTCAAGATGGCACATTCAACATGTTTTTTATCAATCACAAATTTGATAACGGTATTCCTGTTTTAATGATTTTCCAACCCCTAGTTCCACATGTCATCTTTCTTTTCATTTATCTGTTTGGATTTATGCTTTGTGCAAGTCTAGTTTTTGGAATACGTTTTGGTATCAGTAAAATTCGTTTTCAGAAGAAACCCGTGTATCAAAGAGCATAGAGCAATTGTCATTGATCTAGTTAACCATTTCACCAATTAATTGGGGGATTGCTATTTGGAAAACATGCTATTCGACAACAAAATGAAATCTTTGGCAATCGATTTTTTTAAAGCTGGAGCAGTTATGACAGGTGCAGTTTTTGTCATCAGCTTCATCGTTATTCTATTTGGTGGGATTGAGTTTTCCTCTGTGTTGATCATCACTGGATTGATTTTCATCATATTTTATTTATTTGGAATCATCTTTTTATTTCAGCAAAAAAAGATATTATTTGATCACTCGACAATCGAAATCAAGTCGATTTATCAACGCCAAAGCAAGGTGATAGAACTTGCTGATATAAAACAAGTCAAGATTATCCATATTGGTAGTTATCAGCCTAAAATCGTGATTAAAACAAAGAAGTGGAGATATGCAATCAGTTGTATTAATACAACACCGACTCAAATTATATTGAATATAAAATCCTATTTCAAGATAAAAAAGATTATGACAATATATAAAGATCGCGGAATAAGATGGTGAAATACGACTCGTTTTCGTGAGTGATTAAGTTATAATGGATTTATGAGCATAAGTATCCTTTTATTTTCGAGCGATAATTATTCAGGATTGATGTCAGATATCTAAACATCATACGCCATTGATCCACATATCCTATGAAATAATATGCAGGAATACATTATGCATTCAACCAGTAGATACAAACTCACATAAATCATTTTAAATAAAGGGCGGGGGATATTTTTGAAAAAGAATCTCACTTTATTACTCTTCATGTTTTCGTTCTTGGTTGTTAGCACCACCTATGGAGCTGGCACGAGATCGGTTTATTTCTTTGATAGACAAACAGGTGAGACGACTCTTCTTACATCGCAATGGTTAAAACAAGATGTCATTGATGTTAAGGATTCTTGGTTTAGTAAATTTGAGGAAAATACTGTGAGTGGCATTATCTTTATTGAAGATAGTCGTGAGTATGCAGTTATTCCTTATGTGCATCATAGTAATTTTGGATCTTTGAGTATACAAGAGTTCTATCAAGATCATGTGGACTCAACGTATGAGCTCACATGGATGAAGAAGACAAGTAATGCGTCACTTTCTTTTGAAGTTATCAGCGAACAACCTCTTTGGGCGTCTGTAGAGATCACTCAATCTATTCCTGGTACGACGACAAAATATGGTAGAGGCATCTACACCATGCCTGTATTTGATGGTTTTGGGAATCGAATTAGTGAGTTATCTTTTGCTGAAAACGATTATATGAGTCTAAATGAATCATGGAATGACTTTATACCACGATTTATTCTACAACAGTTCATTTTCATAGAAATTGAATTATCTAATCATCATCCCATGACCTTCTTTATGCCCGTTTTCTTCTTGGGAGGATCCAACTTAATGGAAGTTGGAGACCAAGAACATTATCTTTACCCATATCGTGGTCATGATCTCGTTTTTGAAGCTGAAATCCTGAGGTTGCGTCCACCTTATTGTGGTTTTGATTGTATTCACGAGAACGTAACCACAGGTATTTAGTTTATACAGTCATTAACATAATTCAATGACATCAAGTATAAAGAACTTCATGAATACGTATGTTCTTGATCATCAATTGATGAAGCGAACAGATAATCTATCAAACACCTCCTTAGCGACATCGGAAGAGGTGTTTTTTGTTGACTGATGTAGCAAGATTTTTTAACCGAAAATATATCGATAATTAATCAATGAGTAGAATTAGATGATACCACATTACACTATGTTAAATGCTTTTCTATCGAGGACCAAAAGTGTTATAATTCGAATAGATTTATGAATGCAAAGATATTTATATAGATTACAACATAAAAGAGGTATGAATCATAGATGAAACGGACAATTAAAGCATTAAAAATCATGGCAATCACCTTATTATCCCTGTTCCTTGTCATGGTCATAGGATTATTTATCTACTCTAGAGATTCCTATGGACCCTTAACAGAGATGTATGATGCGATTGACGCATTGACACTAGATGATTTAGAGATCATAAATGATGTTGATCAAATCAGTTATTTTGTCGATCAACCCAAGAAGAATATCGTCATCATCCCAGGAGGTAAGGTTAAACCCGAAAGTTATACGTATCTTGCTGTTATGCTTGCCTTAGAAGGTTATGATGTTACCATCGTAAAAACCGTGTTTAATCTTGCGATTCTTACCCCGAATTATGGATCAAGATTCTTAAAAGAAGGCATAGATAATGTGGTGATTGGTCACTCATTGGGAGGGACAGTTGCGAGTATGTTCAGCAGCGGTAACGGTGATGTCAGTGAGATTATCTTTTTAGCAAGTTATCCGATTTCCGATATCTCAGATAAAAACGTACTCTTGATCACTGGCGAAAATGATCTAGTTCTTGATCAAGCGAGTCTTGTTGAGAGTGAGGGTTTAATGCCTATCGATTTTATCATATATGAAATCACTGGTGGAAACCATGCGCAATTTGGCTGGTATGGTGAACAAAAAGGTGATGGAATAGCCACAATCACTGTACAAGAACAACAAACGATAATCATTGATCAAATCATTGATTTTATTGAGTAATTATTTTTGTTGTTTTTATACTGTTATAGTACCTACAAATCGAAAGTGATTTCCCTATAGAAAATGGAGGGTTTGAATGGATTCTTTATTACACGCCATAATGCAATATAAGGATGATCGTAAAGCGGAATGGTGGGGGAATTATGTAAAACACGAAAGCCGATTTCTAGGTGTGCCTATGAATAATCTTCGTGATGAACTAAATCGTTGGTTGGATACACAATCTATATCTACAAAAGATAAAGTGGATGCAGTCAAGAAGTTGTTCAAGGGAACCTATTCAGAAGAAAAACTACTTGGTATTCTTATGCTTTCAGAGCACATGCATGAACTTTCTACCACCGATCTTCTCGATTTAGTTGAAGAGATTATCTATGATGTATACGACTGGAATATCTGTGATTGGCTATGCGTCAAAGCCATACAACCCAGATTGATGGATGAAGATCATTCATCCCGAATGATCAAATGGTCTATGAGTGATTATTTATGGTTAAGGAGAGCTGCTTTGGTGCCATTTGTAGGAACGTCATATGATCAATATAGTCATGTCATTTTCACGATCTCGCGACATCTTATTCAACATCCTGAAAGATTTAGTAAAACAGCAGTTGGTTGGGTTTTTAGAGAAATGATGCCAACACACAAAGATGAGATTCTTGCATTCATAAAAGAGCAGTTATCTTATGTCACTACTGAAGTGATTAATAATATATTAAAGCATCAACCAGACAAAAATCTCTTAAAAAAGAGCATTTATTCAAACACGTTTTTAAATCCAGATTGCCGACATGAATTCTTTCAAAAAAGACCCAAATTGTGCGTTTGGCTTGAATAGAACTCCACATTCAAGTATGATAAAGAAAAAATAAAGGAGATCTTTGTTATGAAACGACATTATATTTCTTTTCTCTATATACTTGCTATGATGTCTATTCTTGTTGGATGTATCTCAGAGTCTGATTATGAGTATATCGATATATCTCCCATGGAAGCTAAAGAAATGATTGATAATACCCCTGATATCATCATCATTGATGTATCACCATATTATGCTCAGGGACATATTCCTGGTGCCATCAATTATTATTTGGGCGATGGTTCACTTGATGAAGCTATACCCACCCTCGATACAAGTAAAGTTTATTTAGTGTATTGTCATGTGGATAGTGTAGCAATCGCTGGAGCAACCAAATTGATAGAAGCTGGATTTCAATATGTCTATCGTTTAGAAGGTAACTACTCAGCTTGGGTTGAAGCGGGATATCCGGTTGAATCAGAGTAAAGGCACGAACATTCATATCCTATTACAAAGCGATAGATTCGGGTGTTTTCACAACTTCATTTTCACTTAAATAGTCGTAGGTGACTATGGATTATCTATCTCAATATAAAACGCTCTTTCCACACCGGAAAAGAGCGTTTTTAATATGATGAGTAAGCTTAGCTAATCCTTAACCCTTGTTAATGATGTAACAAAGACTACATTTGAGACAACAGAATATTCGATTACACTATCTTCTTTTTAGTTTGAAAAAAGATAATCATGACAGCAACGATGGCAACAGGTATTATAGACACAACATCCGAGACGATGGAATAACGTGTTCCTAAAATATAAAATGTAAGAATAACGGTATACATATAGTGAATCAAGACGCCGATGAATAAACTTCCCTTGTTTCGTATATAAAAGTATGTCATGATATATGAAACAAGTACGACAAGGATCAAAAAGGTTAAAAAATTCATTTGGTTTACTTGTTGGGTTGTTCCAATCATAAAGAATAAGGGTAGATGCCATAATCCCCATATCATACCGATTAGAACTGAAACCCTAATTGGATATTTTGTGTCAAACTGATCTTGCAAGTACCCTCTCCAACCAATTTCCTCAGAAAGTGGACCAAGGATAATCAAAGGCAACAATTGTCCTAGTTGTGCAAGAATGATTTTATAATCATAGGTATCAACAAAGATGCGATATAAGATTGTTTGTGTTAAAAATACTAAGACGAACAAGCCGAGAATCAAAAGTGTATCCTTAAGGTTTTCTCTTTTTGGTAACAAGGACTTTAATCTTGATTTTTCACCCTGTTTAATATATAGACATAGTCCCGCTATGCTAGGGATGAATCCATTGAGAACATAGATGAGCATGGGCAATATTTTGGTAGGCTCTTGAGATTCAAGATTTGGGACTTTAAAATCAAAAAGGATTAATGATCCCCAAAATAATAAACTTCCTCCAAGCGTGATTAAAGAAAACAATATTACGTTTTTTCGTGACTTAATCATAATATCTCCTTTTGCAAAGCCATTCAATTTTTTGGTCATATCTATAAATATTATATAATGTTGGTCAAGTATAGTAAATAAGGAAATAAGCGATAATGTGTACAAATATCAATGGTGGAAGGGATCAATCGTTTTGATAATTAAATAAGCCTATCCTGTGTGAAAATGACGAGAATGTCAAGAGAAACCGATTTTCAATCATAATAATAAACCGTTTGTCACTACTGTTCTTGCAAGATTTTCCAATGGTTGATAATCACCAACTACCCTCGGATACAATCTGTTAACGATAAATCTGAATCAGTGGTATTTATTTCATAATTATTTCTATATTTATTACAAATTCATTAAGAACAACAATTGTAAAAATCTTAAGTGATATAATGTAAACAAGCGATTTCAGTATAAGAAATTCATAGAGTAGAAATTAGGTGAAATGATGTTCCATATCAAAAGAATCTTTACCTTACTATTATTAATGGCATCATGCCTTTTTCTTGTAACTATCACATCAAATGCCGATGCAGGTGAAGAACGTACCATATATTTGAGCGCCACTGAATATGATTATCCTCCCTTTTCTGTCACAGATAATGGGGAAGCCGATGGATTTTCAGTCGAATTGCTCAAAGCTGTTGCAGAAGAAATGGGTATTGTGGTGACCTTCAAAATAGATCAATGGTCCGTGATTAAAGAAGAGTTAAAAAATGGAGAACTCGATATTTTACCACTGGTCGGATACACTGAAGAGCGCGATCAGTATTACGATTTTACTGTTCCCTATATCGTTATGAGAGGGAATATTTTCGTTCGAAAAGGCGAAGATGATATTCGATCTCAAGAAGATTTGTTTGGTAAAGAAATCCTTGTTCTCGAAGGCGATAACTCACAAGAATGGGCTTGGTCCATTGGTCTTGATTCAGAATTAACCGCAACAACTACCTATTTTGAAGCATTTGAACTACTGTCTAGCGGTCAATATGATGCAGTTCTAGCCCAAGGTCTTGTGGGAGAAAAAATCATCAGTGATAATGCCATCGATAACGTAGCTCCGGTATACATCTATGATAATGGCGGAGTTACTCGTCAAAAGCTTAATCTTGAAGGCTACGAGCAGAAGTTTTGTTTTGCTGTGGTTGAAGGTGATGCTGAGTTACTATCTATATTGAATGAAGGGTTATCAATTGTATCCGTAAACGGTATATATGATGAACTATATCAAAAATGGTTTCCTTTTTTAATAGAAAGTCACAGTGTAACATTTATGGATGTATTACAATATGTGATATACGCTTTAGTACCCATCTCAGCATTATTTATTACTGCATTTATCATTACTACTCGAAGAACCATTAAAGCAAAAACGAGCGAAATCATAAAAGAAAAAGAACTTTCAGAAAAATATCTCCATGAGCTCATATTATCAGGGAAAATATTTCAAACCAGCATTGAAAACGCTCCGATCCCCATCATGATTCATGCAGAAGATGGAACAGTTCTGCATATAAGCAAGACTTGGCAAAAACTTACGGGATACAGCGCGGATGATATTCGTACCATCTTCGATTGGACTGAATTAGCATATGGTACAGATAGAGAAGAGATTCGAGAAGTAATCAAAAAATTATATTCATTATCAGAACAACAACACGATGGTCAGTTTGAAGTTACGACAAAGAAAGGCAAAAAACTTATTTGGGATTTTTACTCAATGTATATTGGTGATTTACCAGACGGTAGAGCAGTTGCAATGAGTGTTGCCATCGACGTTACGAAACGTGTTGAGATGGACAAACAATTAAAAGAAAGTGAACAAAGATTTAAAATTCTTCATAATGCATCCTTTGGAGGTATTGCTATTCACGATAAAGGATTCATTCTAGATTGCAACCAAGGATTAGCTGATATTACAGGATTTAGCATGGATGAACTCATTAACATGGATGGTCTACAACTGATCTATTCTGAGTATAGGGATATTGTCATTAAGAACATCAATGCTGGATATGAAAAACCCTATGAAGTTTATGGTATTAGAAAAAACCTAGAGATCTATCCTCTTCGATTAGAAGCCAAAAACCTGCCCTACAAGGGGAAGATGGTTAGAGCAGTTGAATTCCGAGATATTACAGAAGAAAAGAGATACCAACAAGCACTCATCGATAGCGAGATTCGTTTCAAAACACTTTTTGAAAAAGCACCCCTTGGTTATCAATCACTCGATGAAAATGGATGTTTTTTAGTTGTAAATCAAACATGGCTTAATATACTCGGTTATCAAAAAGAAGAGGTTATCGGTAAATGGTTTGGTGATTTTCTAGCCGAAGAATACAGACAAAGATTTTTAGATCGATTTAATCTATTCAAAAAACTAGGGAAAATTCATTCCGAATTTGAGATGATTCATAAAGATGGACATCGACTATTCATCGAATTTGAAGGGTTAATTGGCTACAAAAAAGATAATAGTTTCCAACAAACCTACTGCACGTTAAACGACATTACTGAGCGAAAGAAACTTGAGTTAGAAATAATTAAAGAAAAAGAATCCCTATCATTTACACTCAATTCTATCGGTGATGCCGTTATAGCTACAGATTCAAATGGAATTATCACAGGAGTCAATCCTGTAGCATGTGAACTTACAGGTTGGCTTGAAAAAGATGCTATTGGGAAACCATTTAAGGAAGTATTCAAGATTAGTAGTGAAGATCACAATGAAGTCATCGAGGACCCAGTAGAAAAAGCATTAGCGACAAACTCTGTCGTTGAATTGGCTAATCATACGGTTTTAATTTCTAAAGACAATAAAATTCATTTCATAGAAGATACTGCAGCTCCGATTAGAGATTCTAAAGGGGTTAACATTGGGGTTGTCCTCGTATTTCGGGATGTGACTGAGAAAAAGAAAGCGGAAAGAGAAATCAAATATATCAGTGAACATGATTATTTAACAGACTTATACAATCGCCGTTATTATTATGATAAATTGCATTCCTTAAACAAACAAGAGTACTATCCATTGGGACTTATGATCCTTGATGTCAACGGCTTAAAGCTCATCAATGATGCGTTTGGCCATCAAGTCGGTGATGAAACTCTAAAAGTCATAGGAAACGTTTTAAAAGAAACGTTTGAAGTGAAGGATATTATCTCTAGAGTTGGTGGCGATGAATTCACTATTCTTCTACCTAAGACCGATCGTAATCTTGTTCAAACGTATAAAGAGAATATCATATCTGCAGTGAAATCTAAACAAATCAAGAACATTGAGCTCTCAGTATCTCTAGGCTATGAGTTTATAGAGAGTTCATCAGATGAAATCGATGAGATTGAAAAGAAAGCAGAAAATCGTATGTATGCTCATAAATCACTCGTGGGATCAAGTATACGAAGTAAAGCCATCAATACCATTTTATTAACCTTAACCGATAAATATGATACCGAGAAGAAGCACTCTGTACAAGTAAGTCATCTATGCAAGAGAATCGGGGTTGAATTAGGACTTAAGGATGATGATCTTAAGGAATTAGAACAAGCCGGACTGTACCATGATATTGGGAAAATATCTATTCCCGATCATATCTTAAATAAACCGGGTAAATTGACAGATGAGGAATTTGAAATCATTAAAACACATACGCAGGTTGGATATCAAATTTTAAGAGCAGCCGATGAGTATTCGGATTTAGCTATCCACGCTCTTCATCATCATGAACGGTGGGACGGGAAAGGTTATCCAAGCAATTTAAAAGGAGAAGATATTCCATTATATTCACGAATCATCAATGTTGTAGACGCTTATGAAGCGATGACCGCAGATAGACCCTATAGAAAGAGATTGAGTAAAGAGTATGCTGTTTCTGAGATTATTCGATGCTCGGGTTCACAATTTGATCCTCAAGTTGCACGACTCTTTGTTGAGAAAGTTCTTAAAGCCAAATGGCAAAACACAAAAGAAGCTTGATGCCAGATGCTTTCTAGAGATCGATCACTCGGTATCTTTTGTGGATATCTGATATAGAGATTTGAGTACATATCCACATCGTTTTGATAACATTTTCAAGGTGGTTGCTAATAAAATTAGCGACCATCTTTTGTTTTTGAAACAACGGCGCTATCGTGTGAGATTTCATTGTGGATTTTTTTAAGCAATCATGATTAACTTTGTATTATGGGTAATAACGTAAGAATCTTGTTCAATGATTGACAAAAGCTATGGTTTAAGGTAAAGTGATAGAGGTGTTATGGCCATCACGATTTGCATAAGGCCATTTTTATTTGCAAAGGGGTTTAAATAGATGATTACAGTATCAAATGTGAGTTTAATATTCTCGGATAAAAAGTTATTCGAAGATGTCAATTTAAAGTTTTTACCAGGAAATTGTTATGGTGTGATTGGTGCCAATGGTGCAGGGAAATCCACATTTTTAAAGTTATTATCGGGTGAAAAAGAACCAAGTTCAGGCGAGATCATTATCGAGAAGAACAAGCGTCTCGCGGTCTTGAGTCAAAATCAAAATGCGTTTGATGACTATACGGCACTAGAAACAGTGTTTATGGGACACAAGAAACTCTTTGAAATCATGCAAGCCAAAGAAAAGATCTATCAAAAAGAAACGATTACAGATGAAGAAGGTTATGAACTTTCCCATCTTGAAGCAGAGTTTGCTGAACTTAACGGATGGGATGCGGATTCGGATGCCGAAAAGTTACTCAATGGCTTAAATGTTCCCTCAAGTGAATTCTATAAAAAGATGAGTGATATCCTACCCAAACATAAAGTGAAGATTCTTTTAGCACAAGCCCTCTTTGGCAATCCCGATATCTTACTCCTTGATGAACCAACTAATAATCTTGATTTTGAAGCGATTGGGTGGTTGGAGAATTTTCTAGTAGATTATCAAAACACAGTCATCACAGTTTCTCATGACCGACATTTCTTAAATAACATCTGTACACACATGGTGGATATTGATTATAATCAAGCAAAGATGTATGTGGGTAATTATGATTTTTGGATGGAGTCCTCACAACTCGTTCAGAAGTTAATGGCGGATAAGAACAAGAAAAAGGAAGAAAGAATTCTCGAATTAAAAGCATTTATCGCTCGATTCAGTGCCAACCTATCCAAATCTTCTCAAGCAACATCACGAAAGAAAGCCTTAGAAAAAATTCAACTCGATGAGATTATTCCCTCTACGCGTAAATATCCATTTATTGGATTTGAAATTGAGAAAATGCTAGGAAAAGATGTGCTTGAAGTCGATAATTTAAGTGTCTCTCTTGATGGAAATAAGCTCTTTGAGAATGTATCCTTCACCATGAGCCGTGGTGATAAAGTGGCCTTATTAGGCGATAATGACTTAGCAAAGACAGCACTACTTAAAATCCTTGCAGGTGAGCTTGAACCCGAAACGGGAACGATCAAATGGGGTCAAACCGTCACCAAATCGTACTTTCCTAGCGATAACGATGATTACTTTGTAGGGAAAAGCATGAACCTCATCGAATGGTTAAGACAATATTCAAAAGAACCTGCAGAATCGTATATTCGTGGTTTCTTAGGAAGAATGTTATTTAGCGGAGACCAACCCTTAAAAGAAGTGAAGTATTTATCAGGTGGCGAAAAGATGCGTTGCATGTATTCAAAACTTATGCTATCGCAAGCAAACACACTCCTTATTGATTCTCCAACGATCCACTTGGACCTTGAAGCAATTCAAGCAGTCAACAGAGGATTTGAAGAATATAAAGGATCACTCATCGTTGCATCACATGACCATCAGTTATTACAAACGGTATGTAACAAGGTTATTGAAATCGCAGATCTTGGGTCTTACACCTATGAAGGGACATTGGATGAATATATTGATAACAAAGAGATCAAGCAACGCGTAAGTTTCCTATATAAAGAAGATAAGTAATGATTACAAAGATTTAATCGTCATGATTAAGTCTTTTTCTTTTTCATTATAAACATGCAAACCACAATCAACTTTTATTCAATCATTAAGCACATATGCTATAATGACATCAATAGAATATATATAAGTTTTTTTGGGGGTATACATGCAAATCATCAATATGGTCGTTGTCTTAATCGGATACATGACTTTCATCGTTGTTTTAAATCAGAAAAGGATAAATCAGCGATTAGGCGCATCACTCATCTGGGTCGCGTTCGTCATCATCACTTTTTTAAGTCAGTTTACCAATGCAAGATGGCAGCTCGTACCTGTATTTAGTTTTTGGATACTGATCATCGTGCATGAGGTGTTTAAGTCTTCGAAGGTGTTTTATAAAGTGATTTTTGTCACCATATCTACACTGATTTTTCTTTTATCCTTGGGACTAATCTATGCGTTTCCAGCAGGGGATATTCCCAATCCTTCAGGAACATATCTTATAGGAACGCTGACGTTTACAGTAGAAGATGAAGACCGGTCAGAGTTATATACAGAGGATCCCGTGGATACGCGTAAATTTGCTTTTAGAATATGGTACCCAGCAAGCCATATAGGACCTCGTGATCCCATTAAATGGATCGATGCCAAAGAGATTTCACGTGAGCTCGCTAAAGGTATTGGATTACCTTCATTTGTTTTAGATCAAACCAGTGAGATTCCTTCTAATTCCTATTGGTTTACGAGCATTAGTGATGAAGAAGAAAACTATCCAGTGGTGATCATCTCGCATGGATGGGGTGGTTTCATGAGTTTACATACAGATTTAGCGGAAGAACTCGCGAGTCGTGGATATATCGTTGTTTCTATCGATCATACGTATGGTTCAGTAGCAACCGTGTTTGAAGATGAAATCGTCTATCAAAACCAAGAAGCATTACCCGATAGAGAAGAAGCAAACTTCCTAACTGCAGCAAATCAACTCGTGTATACATATGCCGGGGATATTACAAAGACATTGGATTATTTAGAAGAAATGAACACATTAGAGACATCATTTTTTAAAGGCAGACTTGATTTAGAAAATATTGGACTCATTGGACATTCAACCGGTGGAGGTGCCGATGTTGCGGTTGCACTTAACGATGATCGCATTGATGCACTGATTGGTCTTGATGCATGGGTTGAACCCATTCAAATCGAAGAAATAGACAAAGGTTTACCTATACCCGCTGTTTTCCTTAGAAGTGAAGCATGGGAAGTAGGATATAACAACGAACACCTTTATGCATTAATTGAAAATAGTGCACAAGCAAGATTGTACCAGATTGATGGAACGACGCATTACGATTTTTCGATGGCCTATATGTTTTCTCCACTCACGGGAATGATTGGGTATACTGGACAATTGGAAAAAGATTATTTGGTTCAGATGCAAAAAGACATCATGAATTTATTTTTCGATGAGTATTTAAAGGGAATAATTAGAGATGATATTGATTTATCAGAGTATCATGAACTCAATGCGGTTGACATATCCTAGTTAAATCATGTATCGAAATCGTTCACTCTTCCACGCATGGAGGAGTTTTTTTCGTTCCCAGATCTGCATCATATGGGTGTTTCCTGAACATTGGATAGAGACCCGTTAACTAAGATGGACTCACGTTTTTAGTTTGATGTTAAAATTATTTCAAAATATCTTATTATTTTCGATATAATAAAGGTAAATACTTCGTATACGAGGAGAGTCATATGAAAAAATGGGTAT
>CALMNM010000050.1 GCA_937868795.1 uncultured Acholeplasma sp. | reverse complement strand
AATCGTTATGTCTTGGATCAAGCATCTTCCAACGGTTGGTCGTTTGATCAAACGCTTCTTCAAGATAGTAGAATAACTTTAAAACCACGGGACTCAAAGAATCAAAGGGAATCTCTCTTAAGATATTGATAGCAGTCCATGAAGCTAACGCATTGGAATGAGGACTCCAAAGATCAGGTTCCAGCGAATGAAAACCTCCATCAGGATTTTGATAACGCATGAGATGCTTCATGATATCAGCTAAGCCCTCACCTAATACTAAATAGCGCAGGCGCGCTTGATCAATTTCTCTACCGTAATCATTCAGATAATGGATAATATCATGCATGATATCTTGATTCATCATAACACCTCTTTTTAAGAAAAAGGACATAACCTGTTGGATATGTCACTTAACCTTATTTGTATTGATTCATGGATGCGAGTATTTGACGTACTTGTTTTTCAGAAGGTGTTCTACCCATCTGACGCATCATTTCACGGATCATCTTTTCATTCACAGGTGGATTCTTTTCCAAGTACTTCTTAAACCAGCGACGGGCAAGGAAAAAACCAACCACACCACCGACGAGAAGGACACCTACTAAGATTAAGACGAACCAGACCCAAAATAAACTTACCATAATTTCCACCTCACTCATGCAATCTTTATTTTACAGTATTTATAGTGAAAAGACAAGGAAAAATAAACAAGTTTGACATATTCACACATTTTCAATATAATGAGGGAGATATGACGAAAAGGTGGGGTTTTTCATGCAGTATTTCTTTGATTTTGTCCTCGGTTCTGTCAGCTACTTTATTCTTACCTATTTTGTCTATAGCATCTTTGGTTATAAGAAAAAGATCGCCTATGGACTCCTAGGAATTATCTTTTTATCGACGGTTTATCAATTTGTGTCGATGATTCCTTATATTGAGAACACTTCACTGATCATTTTGATCGGTGTGATTGATATTGGACCTGTGTTTTTTGCATATTTGATCTTTTCTTCATTGACAGGTGGGCTTCCCATGATCAAACTGAAGCGAAAGACCAAACTCAAAAACCTCTCAACTTCTGTGATTACCAAACGATCGAAACTACAAACAGCACTCATGGTCATTACCGGCGGATTTGTCATAGGTTTATTAGGCTTCTTCTTGATTACTGATATCATGCGTTATGTGGTTGTTATCTTGTCGGCAGTTTTTGTAATTTTAGGCGTCGTGTTATGGATTAAGGAAACGAAGGTGATTGATGAACGCATCGTTTTATTCATCGGTCGTGATAAAGAGCATCGTTATATCTTCGAGATCAATAAAGCCTTATCCATCGATATCAAAGATTTTTTCACCAATGAGAATTACATCGTGGACCGAATTGGTGAAGCGATCATGGTCAACGATCAAAACAAACAATCGATTGACTATCTCTATTGGGTTGCAACCTCTGATAAAGTCGATGTGAAAGAGATGCCATTAACAAAAATAGAGCACCTTCCTTATGAGGAAGAACTCTATCGTTATGAAAAATATCATATCAAGCGTCTTTGGTTTCAAGAAAACCGGATGGGCAATGCTGAATTCGTGAAAGAGAAAGTCATAAAATAAGCTCACATTGAGCTTTTTTTATTGATAAATCGAAATGCGCTTAATGCCATACGTCTTTTCTTTTATTTTATCAAGATCAAGAATCGTCTCTGGTAGGATTAAGGATTTCGTGGATTCACAGACAATCATCCCTTCAGGATTTAAGTGAGAACGTAGAACGTTGATTAGATCGATATAGACATCCATTTGATAAGGGGGATCTAAGAAAATGATATCAAACTTCACGCTTTCATTTAATGTCTTAAGATAGGATTGATAGTCCATGAAATGGATGGATACTTGAGATTGACATTTGAGTAAACTCGCATTCCTTTCAATCGTCTTGATTGCATCTCTATCCTTGTCAACGAATACCGCCAACTGGGCTCCTCGTGATATGGCCTCTAGCCCATAAGCACCTGAACCTGCAAAAAGATCTAAAACAGAACCAAAAACGGATCCACCAAGCATGTTAAATACAGCTTGGCGGACCATGTCTGCTGTCTCTCTTGTGCTTTCTTTACCCACGCGATCAATGAGTCTGCCGCGATGGATGCCACCGATGATCCGCATTATAAAACGGTGTAACCGGCTTTTTCGATGGATGCTTTAACTTTAGGAAGATCTTCATCCTTCTTAAAGGTCACGCTCTTATCGCTTAGTTCGACAGTGGCTTTTAGACCATCCATCATGAGTTGTTTTTGAATCTTCATGACACAGTGATTACATGTCATATCTTTCACATTGACTTTCATATTCATTCCTCCTTGAATGTTTTAAATTTGAACAAGTTGAGTGATAACGCATTTAGGACAACCATAATACTCGAAAATCCCATCCCAATACCCGCTAACGATGGATTGAGAAGTCCAATTGCAGCCAGTGGAATCATCACGATATTATAAGAGAATGCCCAGAAGAAATTTAAGTAGATATTTTTGAGTGTGGCTAAGGAAAGGTCGATCGCTTTGATGACCAAACCAAGATCTAAACTCATCAAGGTGACATCTGAAGTATCAATCGCGATATCTGATCCTGATCCCACAGCAAACCCAACGTCTGCCATCTTTAATGCAGGAGCATCATTGATGCCATCACCCACAAAGGCAACGATGTTATTGCCTTCACGAATGGCTTGAATCTTTTCTGCTTTTTCGTGGGGAAGAACTTCTGCAAACACGTGATCAATACCAAGTTCACTAGCGATGTGATTAGCTGTAAGTGTTTGATCGCCTGTTATCATGTAAGGGGTAATGCCACGACGTTTTAATTCTTGAATGACACCTTTAGCTGTTTCTTTTAGGGGGTCCTCAACTGCAAGCATCTGGACAATCTTCTGATCAATGGCGGTAAAGAAGACGGTTTTTCCTTGTGAGAGATAAGGGGTAGGATCAAAGGATGTGAGATCAATAGATAAGTCTTGCATCAATGATTTGGAACCGACGACGACATCTTTCTTATTGACCACTCCTCGTATCCCTTTTCCTAAGATCACTTCGAAGTCGCTAACGTCAAATAAATCATCATCGTAAGCATCAACTATCGCTTTAGCGATGGGGTGATTGGAATGATATTCTAAGGATGCGGCATATTTTAACGCGTCTTGATCCCCGATGATTTCGGTCAGTTCGGGGTGACCTTTGGTCAGTGTGCCTGTTTTATCAAAGGCAATCGCTGTAATTTTATTGGCGATTTCAAAGAATTCGCCACCTTTATAAAGAATTCCTTCTCTAAAGGCAATCCCTGAAGCCACTGAGATAGATGTCGGTGTTGCGAGTCCTAACGCACAGGGACAGCTGATCACCAAGACAGCAATCGCTGGTGCGAACGCATGGGAGAGCGGATGACCACCATCCACGATAAACGTCCAAGCAAGAAAGGTTAAGATCGAGATCACAACCACCACTGGAACGAAGAGCTGAGCGACTTTATCCGCGATACGTTGTGCCTTTGGCTTAATCAAGGCAGTATCTTCAACAGTGCGTATAATGGAGGCTAAAATCGTGTCTTGTCCCACAGCCGTGACTTCAATCTCTAAGGTACTGACGGTATTCATCGTTGAACCAATGACTTTATCGCCTGGTTTTCTAAACGCTGGCATCGGTTCACCGGTAATCATCGCTTCATCGATATACGATTCACCTTTTAAGATTACACCATCAAGCGCTACTTTTTCGTTTGCCAAGACGATCATCGTTTCGCCAACCTTGACTTGATCCACGGGGATATTTACTTCTTTACCCTCTCTTCTCACTCTAGCTTCTTTTGCTCCTAAACTGATCAGTGATTGGAGTGCATGGGACGTTTTCTCTTTGACACGGTTTTCAAAGAAGTTGCCAATGAGCACCATAAAGATAATGACAGCAGTTGTTTCAAAATAAAGTTCTGGCATCGCATGACCCGCATGCGAATCATAGGTTAATGTTTGATAGATCGAGAAAATATACGCTGCTGACGTTCCCAGAACGACAAGGACATCCATGCCTAAGTTCTTTCCTTTGAGCTGATGATAGGCCGATTGAAAGAACCGACGACCGACAAAGAATAATATAGGTGTCGCAATCGCCCATTGGACATAACCATTCATCAAAATATCAGGAACAGGAATCTTTATTCCTAAATGGACAAACATCGTCCATAAAAGGGGGAAAGTAAGAATTGCTGCGAGAATCAGATCGATGAGATCTCTCTTTTTTGCTTGTTCTTGTTCCTCATTATTAAAAATAGGGTAATAACCAATGATACGCAAGTGATCGCCTAAGCTTTGTTCCTCATACTTCGTCTCATCATAATTGAAGATGACTTTTTTTGAAGTGACTAATACTTTAGCATCGACACCTTCGAGTTGATCAAAATAAGATTCTATCGACTTAGCACATTGTGCGCAGGTGATATTGCTGACTTTAATGCTTTTCCGCATGGTCTTGTTGTCCTTTCATGATGTTATAAGCGTGATAGATGATTTTGGTAGCATTGGGATCGTTTAAGGAATAATAAACCATCTTCCCCACCTTATCACTTTTCACGAGATGATATTTTTTTAAGAATGTCATTTGATGAGAGACCGCACTCTTGGTAATGCCTAAAAGATGAGATAAATCACAGACACAAAGTTGATCGTCTTTGATAGCTTCTAGGATTTTAATCCGTGTTAAATCGGAAAAGATCTTAAATAGATCGTTTAATGCTTGATAATCTTCATCTGGATGAAGTGCATGTTCGACTTTTTTTAAGGTTTCTTGATGAAAGATTGTACACTGACAATTTTCCCCACAAGGTTTCATGGTATCATCCTTTCAGTTGAGTGGTTGCTCAACTATATAATACGTAACATTTCCCTAAAATGCAAGAAAAAAGCGTCGCTGAGGACGCTAATTAGAAAGAATCTGATTGACCCTCTCTTGATCGAGAGCTTTAATGACTGCGAGCACTAACTTGATGGTGTTTTCATAGTCATCATAATGAATAATCGAGGTATGGGAATGCATATAACGGGTAGGTATGCCAATCGAAAGTGATGCGGCACCTCCATGGGCTAAGTGCATATGACCGGCATCGGTTCTTCCACCAGTGATCACCGCTTCTTGGTAGGGAATCTGTTCTTTTTTCGCAACTTCAATCACGAATTGACGTAACGCTTGATTGGGGACAAGTCCTGCATCAAAAAGCAGAATTTGTGGACCCTTTCCTAAAGATTGTTCTTCAGCTTCGCCACCGGGAACATCGTTGGCTAATCCGGTATCAATGGCTAGCGCAATTTCCGGTTCTACGATGTAACTACTCGTCTTCGCACCGCGTAATCCTACTTCCTCTTGAACCGTAAATGTACCAAAGAGTTGATTGGGATGATCACCTAAACGTTTTAATACTTCGATCACTACAGCACTACCAATGCGGTTATCCCAAGCTTTACCTAATAAATACTTAGGATTGCCTAGTACACGAAATGCCGTATGAGGAACGACCATGTTACCTGGCTCTACGCCAAGTTTTTCCGCTTCTTCCTTGGAGGAAACCCCTAAATCCAAATACATTGTGGAAATTTCAATGGCGACATTCCGTTTATCCTGAGGAATGATATGTGGTGGCTTAACGCCTGTGATTGCATGTACGACCCCTTTTGATGTATGGATATCCCACTCTTGAGCAAGCATGACTTGAGAAAACCAGCCACCTATGGTTTGAAATTTTACAAAGCCTTCTTTGGTGATCTGAGTGACCATTAACCCCACTTCATCCATATGACCTGCAATCATCACGCGTGGGCCTTTATTTCCTTTAAGTCCAATCACGGAACCCAGGTTATCATAGATGACTTGACCCACGTGATGGTTGATTTCTTCTGCGATAAAACGACTGACCGCTTTCTCATTGGCAGGGATGCCTGGCAACTCAGAAAGGGCTTTTAATAACTCGTATTCTTTTTTCATAGTTATACCCCTTTATTTATTCATATTATAACATAATTTTGGCATAAAAAAAGCCTAGAAAGCTGTGAGAACGAGTTACGTTCACTATTGGCGTCGACTTGTCAATGCTTCGGGAATTACCAAAAAGGTTCACACCCACACTGTTAGACACCGCTTACTACTATTTTGGGTTCCACGGCTGCTTCCTAGGTTCACTTTCACTTTATCACTTCTCTGTTCGCTTGTCAAGAAAATAACCACATAAAAAAGAAAGCGCTACCATATTATTTATGATAGCACTTCATTCCTTTGGAATGATTAGTAGTAAACCGAAATGCGTACAAACTTTCCGTGATGCATCAATAATCCTAAGAGGACTTCTCTGATTTTCGCTTCAATCATGTAATCTACGTTGATGGAAGGCAGATCCACACGGACCGTGAGATAATCTTCTTCACTTAAGTCGTCTAGTCGCGAAACAGGGAATTCTTTGGAGAATTCTTCGAGCTCTTCTTCAAGTTCAAAGTAGACGATCAAACTGATAATTATCTTGGTTTTAATTTCAAGTTCTTTGAGGAGACCTGCAAGGGATTGAGCTCTCGCGATGATGTATTCGGGACGATGGAAAAACATCTTTTCATAGACTTCTTTGTTGGGATCTTCATAGAGTTCTGTTTTAATTCCCATCTTGAATTTCGCTTCCAAATACGTTTTAAATTTCTCCGCACGTTTATGATCATGTTGATGGAAATCAGCATAAACATGGACAGTATCCTTACCAAAGGTGTAGGCGGTAATAATGATTCTAAATAGATTGGCATAAACTAAAATATCATGAAGAACTTTTTGGAACACTTCTGACTTGACTTTAATCTGATAGTGACCGGAAAGAATAAAGGTTTCATTATAAACGAGGGGTTCAAAAAGTGCATTCGCATAGACTTCCATCTGTAAATCAGGATCGTAATAATGGTAGCTGTCATAAGCGACTCGCTGATAAAACTTAATGAGTTCAACAGTCGAAACGACGAGTCCGATAAAAAACATGGAAGCTGCTAAGGTATATTTTAAAGGATCAGGAAATTCAGAGCGGAAAATCAAATAAATCACGGGGAGAAATAAAGAGATGACAAAGGTTCTAAATGTCGAGGTAAATCCCTTTTTAAAGAGCATAAAGGCTAAGACGAAGATGATAATGACATTGTAGAAAACAAAGAAATTAAACCAAGAAAAGTCATCTAACGTATTCGCAATATTGCTGATGCCGAGTAGAAAAAGGAATATGCCTATGGTGATCAATGCGACTGTGGTCACTTGTCTGGTGTGCAAATACCATTTTTTGGTGTATAGTTTACGTGCCTGAGGGAGATGATAGAAGTTTTTCATCTCTTTTTGATAATTAAAAAATGGCCAGTAGGATCCTCTTAGCGAGAATCGAATGGGCAAGACATCTTCATCTTTCATCTTTGAGGTCAGATAGTTTTCAAATGAGGAGAGAGGATTTAAGACAAAGATCAATGTCCCTACGATCAAAAAGGGAAGATGATACGCTTCATCTAAGAAGAAAAGAAACATAAAGGTGACAAGACCATAAATGATTGCGACGATAAGTTTAGGAACACCACCAAAAAGATAGACACCGACCAAAACGAGTGTCACGATAGCTGAAATCATAAAAATGCCCTGCCCTCTTAAGTTTAAAAGGATTAAGGCAAGCGGCATTAAAACGAAGATTAAGATGGTGAGAGATCCTGCAATCGCAATACGCCGTTTCATGATGTACCCCCAACACTTTTATTATACAAAAAAAAGGTGGAACATACCACCCTTTTGTCATTAGTTCAATGCTTCAAGTGCAGAAACTAAATCTGCCTTTAACATTTTGTCTGCACCTTCAATGCCTTTTTCAGCAGCAAGTGCTTTTAATTCTTTAACGAGCATCTTCGAATAATCGACAGCTTCAACGGTTTCAACCTTGACAGGAGCCTCTTTCTTTTCGACTTTCTTCTCAACTTTCTTTGGCAAGTTACCTGCGATCGCTTGTTTTGCTAAATCGCAATATGCAGTAAATGCTTGTGGTTCGTTAACTGCTAAATCAGCAAGGACCTTGCGGTTGACTTGGACATTGGCGAGTGCTAAACCATGGATGAGAATGGAATACTTCATTCCATTAAGCTTGGCTGCAGCGTTGATACGCGTAATCCAAAGCTTTCTGAACATTCTCTTTCTTTGCTTTCTATCACGATATTGATAGCGTAATGAACGCATGACTTGTTCATGTGCTGTGCGATAGATCGCATGCTTAGAACCGAAATAACCCTTCGCGAGTTTTAAAATCTTTTTACGACGACGTCTAGCGACAAATCCGCCCTTAACTCTTGGCATGTGTGTTGTCCTCCTGTTACATTAAGTTCGAAATCAATTGTTTGATCCGCTTCTTATCGGATGCGCTAACCGTTGCTTCGCCTCTTAATTGTCTGTTTTGTTTTGTTGTTTTGGATGCTGCTAAGTGGCCTGTGTAAGCATGACCTCTCATCAGTTTCCCTGTTCCAGTGACTTTGATTCTTTTCTTAAGTCCACTGTGTGTCTTTTGTTTTGGCATATGTGTATTCCTTCTTTCTTAGTTGTTGTTCGTTGGTGCGAGCATGGCAACCATGTTCTTACCGTCCATTTTTGGTTTGCTTTCGACTGTCGCATTCGCGCCAATCGCTTCAATGAAGCGCAACATCACTTTCATCCCCACATCACTGTGTGTGATCATACGACCATAGAAACGAATACTCAACTTGACTTTGTCCCCTTTTTCCAAGAACTTAAGTGCATGCTTGAGCTTGGTATCAAAGTCATGAATATCAATCGTTGGTGAAAGTCTAACTTCTTTGATTTCCACGATGTGCTGGTTTTTCTTCATTTCACGGATTTTGCGTTGTTGCTCATAACGATACTTAGAGTAGTCCATGAGTTTAGCAACCATCGGTTTGGAATCAGGTGATACAACGACGATATCGTATTCACGTTCCATCGCGAACTTTAACGCATCCTTACGATTCATGGTTCCGATTTTGTTCCCAGTTTCATCGATGACGAGAAATTCGCCATAAGGAATCGTTTCATTCACGAGATCAGTATTTTTTGATTTGACTTGTTTTATGTAGTCCACCTCCATTCATTAACATTTAGAAAAGAAAAAGTGTGTACATTGTACCCACTTGGTGTCATCACGAAAAAATAAATTGGTTCGCTTGTGACATTTTGCCTACGAAGTCATTCATCAGGCGAGAGGGTAGCTCTTCTTTTCACTTCTTTAATTCCTTGTTCATTATACCATAAGCGCTTGATATGTCAAGTAGATTATCCATATCGAGCGATTTTTCCGAAGAAAATACGGGTCATCATGAATCCTAATCCAATATACCATAGTTTATAACTAAGTGCAAGCCGATAAAAGATAATTTTCTCTTGATAGAGCGGTAAAATCAGATAGATTAACAAAGAGGTTTGATCTTGCATCAGAAGCTGAAAAATAAGATAGACCAAAGGGAAGATCAGTGCTAATGTCTTCGTCTTCTCTGATAATAAAAAATGCGATAAAAGGTAGAGAATCATCACATCTAACCAAAGATGGAGGGGGATGAAAAAATCTATGGATGGAATATGATCAGAAAGCCACATCAGTGGGATCATCTGATAAGCGAGATAAAAAAATGTCATGTAAAGCCCACTGATCCATACAATGTAACACCACTTCATATCAAATAGATAATAACGATGATGGATGGTGATAAAGACGCGATCACCCATAAGGGCTTTGTAATCTGCGACATGCTCCGGCCCTAAACCGTACT
>CALMNM010000049.1 GCA_937868795.1 uncultured Acholeplasma sp. | reverse complement strand
ATCGACTTAGACCGTGACATCTTTCCACGATTCAGTGCCGATATATCCTCTTAACGCTTCAGCTGATAGTGGTTTAGTGAAGTAGAAACCTTGCATAATATTAATGCCATATTTCTTTGCTTCATCACGCATGTTTTGATTTTCAATGGCTTCACAAATGATCGTGTACTGATTCTTTTGCGCAAATTCAACCAATAATTGCGCAAATTTTGCCTTCATGTAAGATTCTTCTTCTTTCAAAAATTCATTGTCTAGTTTAATAATATCGATATCCAATTTTTCAGCTTGTGAGAGTGTCGAGTAATCCAAACCAAATCCATCAATCGCAATCTTGAATCCTAGTTTCTTCAAATCAGTAATCGTCTTATGGATTTGGATAGGTTTATCAAAGACGGCAAATTCGATAATTTCGAGAATGATGTTTTCAGCACTCATTCGATATTTCTTTAATAACTTCTGATATTCACCAGCTAAGTTTTCGTTCATTAACTGTTTAGGTGACAAGTTGATCGAGAAGTGAATATCTTTTTTAGGAAACTCTTGTTTTAACTCTTGGAATGTTTTAATGATGGTCTCTAGTCCCCATAATCCAATCCAGTTAATATCCCCGGATTGTTCCATAATTCCTAAGAACTTGAAGGGAGAGAGTAATCCATGTTCTGGATGATTCCAACGAATCAATGCTTCTACTCCATAAATATCATTGGATTTTACATCAATCATAGGATGATAGAATAATTGGAACTCCTTATGTTGGATTGCATGTTTAATTTGGTAATAATATTCGACATGTTCGCCACCCTCGGTCGTCATTTCATCGGAGTAGACGCGAATATTATTCCCACCATTCTTTTTAATAATATAGGTCGCTAGTTTCAACGAATTCATCAAATCTTTCATTGTAGCCCCATGGATTGGATAGAATGCAAGTGCGATAGAGGCAGTGGCATTTATAGACGTATCACCAAATAGTTTAATAGGACGGGCTAATGCTTGTTTAATCTTATTTGCCAGATCCACTGCTTCTGTACGATCATAATCCATCGGTAAAAAAATCAAGAACTCATCGTTTTGTAAACGTGATAATTTTACGCCTTTGGGTAAGACATATTCGATATTTTTGACAATCTTTTCCAAGATTTTTTCACTTTCTGTCGTACCAAATGCATTGACGAAATCAGAAAACTTATCAAGGTCTAGATAAACAAGAGAAAACTGTGCATCTTTTCCCATGCGTGCAATTTGTGAGGTAATGATTGAAGTGATTTCTGAACGTGTTAAGACACCTTCAATCATGAAGGCTTTTTCTTCAGCAATTCGCTTGCGTTCAAGAAAATAGGAGCGTGCAAGAAAATAAATGGCACCTATCATGACGAGAATCGCTAAAATAGATAAAACGATGGTGGTTTGATCGGATACTTGATAGATAGTAAATCTCATCGCTTCACGTCCTTTCTGACTTTTAAGGCTTCAATCTTCTTTGTCTTGTCAATATTATACTCTCGAATGAGTCTAATTGCTTCTGATTTTACCACAGGTGGTGAAATGATGTATCCCTGAATGAGATGACAACCTGCTTTAAAGACCAATTGATTCTGCTTTTCGGTTTCAATCCCTTCAGTTACCACATTAAGACCAATGTTTTTTGCGAGTGATGAAATCATGGTCACAATGGCACGTGAATGGGCATCGGTTTCAATATGGATGACGAACGCGCGATCAATCTTAATCGTGTTAATGGGTAGTTGTTTTAGGTATTGTAAGGATGAATAGCCTGTTCCAAAGTCATCAAGATAGATGTCAAAACCATAATTTTGAAGGAGTTTTAGTTTTGTGATGACGAGGTCAAACGATCCAATCAAGAAGGTTTCGGTAATTTCAATCGCAATCGTATGCTTTTTCAATTCATATTGTTCAAAAATGGAAATCAGTTCGTTAACAAACCCTGCTTGTAAAATTTGAACAGGGGATACGTTTAAGGAAATGTGGACATTATAAGGCTCTAATTCTTTGGCAATTTGGAATGTTTCATGAAGTACAATACGTCCGATGTCGATAATCATGTTGTTTCTTTCTGCCATTTGAATGAACTTTAGCGGTGATTCTGATGCATATTTAGGATTATTCCAACGAATAAGTGCTTCAAATCCGACCAATCGTTCTGCTTGTGTATCATACTGTGGTTGCAAAACCATGTAAAACTCTTGATTTTTAATCGCGACCGCTAAGTCAGCTTCCATGCGCTGATCGCGTGAGGCAACAAGAGATAAGGCAACATCATAAATAAAGTACTTGTGTTGTGTGGATTCTTTCGCATGGTTAAGAGCAAGCATCATATTGTCAAACGCAGTATCCGCATTAAGAATTTCATATCGCTCTGTTTCTATGTTGAAGATACCTAAACGAATCTCAACATCGATAAAATTCTTATCAATGGTGATGGGTTTTTCGAAAATACCTAGAATCTTATTTACCCATCTTGTGACCCATTGATATTGTTCAATGTCACGCATAAAGATCACATAATGTTCTTCATCAAGATTGTATAAAGTTGCTGGATACCCTTCAAGGGATTCATCAATCAATTCGGAGATAATGATTAAGAAGCGATCGCCTGATTTCTCACCAATGAGTGATTTGATCTTTTCAAAAGACATGACATCAAGTGCAATCAATGCATTCATTCGTTTTAGATCGTCAGGATTATTGAAAAATGTCTGAAGATCGTTTTTCAAACTATTTAAATTAGGTAAGTGGGTTCTCTTATTGTATAGTGCCATGTTGCGATATTCATCAAAGGCACCTTCGATATGGCTGACATCATCCCCTATAAGTAAATATCCACCTGTGGTCTTCACAGGAATGAATCTGACATAAACTAACCGTTGCAAGCCAAGTTCGAAGATCGCGGTAAAGGCACGTTGTCTTTGTAAAATATCTTGGATTGCTTCCATATCAAATTCTTTTTTGATTTCGAAATCTTTGACTTCATCATAGATATCATAATCACCTAAAAGTTTACGGAAACTTTGGTTATATGACTTGATCTTACCCACTCTATTGACTCTGACAATGTATGGTTTTGCATAATAATGGGTGATTCTTGCATTCTCAATATCATGCATCTTGGTTTCCAATATTTTATAAACCACAAGCATTGCTCCAGCAAAGATGACGAAGATGACGAAAAATAAAGCCCACAAGATATTAGTTAGGTATGCCATCGAGTCAATAATGGTGTCCACTGAATACATTTGAACAAAATAAAATTGTTTTGTCGAGAATTTTTCATCTAATGGGTTAAAGCTTAAGAAACTATCCATCCCAACAAAAGGAGTCTGCACTGTAATCGATTCTTCAAGGAGGAGTGCATCTTTAATGACATCAACTGTATTATCAGAACCACCATAATATCGGATATAATCATAGAAATTACCGTATTCAACGCCTTCAAATGAGCGAATCGTCAAACGATTGTCAGCTGTAATCATCGCGTATTGTAATGCATTATTGGATTCAGCGAAAATTGTATTTATATATGGTTCAGCTGCAAAGTAACCTACGATGTCCCCAATCATGAAAAAGATATACGGTGTTTCATCGGTAGTTCCAAACGCATCTTTAAAGGTATAAATAGCTACAGGTTGCATGAAATCAACAAATTCATAACTGTCGACATATGTATACGTATTACCACCGATTGTCAATACTCTACCATCAATCGAGCCAAAACCTCGGAATGTATCAGTGAGCACTGTTAAAGATAATGTTTGTGCTTGAAGTTGTGATAGTGGATCTTGTCCAGCGGTTTCATAGGTATCGATAAGAGTCTCAATACGTGAATAGTCAAAGTCGATCTGTGTATCGAGTCGTAAGGCGATGACATCCCCTTGTTCATCAAGGTTAGTTCTCGCTTGAGTATAAATAAAGTTTTGTGTGATGCGTGTATAGGAAAAAACCACGACAACGACTAAGATGACGTAGGAAATCATGAATGCGATGGCTAATTTCCAAGTAAAAGTCTTCATCAATGCACCTCTTCTGGCTTAATTTCACAATAACGTAAATTGGGCATCATAAAATAAGGTTAACGCAACACCTTTGCTCATATTATACCGTAATTTTTCGTTTTCAACCATCATTTTCAACGAACGATTCGATGTTAGTCATTGGTTTTAAGTCGTGGTATAATGGTAATATCATAGATATTGAGGTGGTTTTTTATGTCAGAGAAAAATCATAAAAATAAGCAGGATTTTACCATGCTTTCTCCATTTACAGAGGAACTTCTCTTTCCTAAAGTGAAAGAATCTAATCATTTGCTTGGTTGGACATTTGATGTCCTAAAAAATGAATTTGTCTGTTCTGAATCCTTAAAAACCGTTCTCAATCTTTCGAAAAATCATCCGATACAACTTGATGATTTTATTAAACTAATTCATCCGGATGATCAACATCGCTTGACGCTACAATGGCATGAAGCGATTCATTATCATGCACCGCTCATGACTGTTTTTCGTATCATGATCCATCA
>CALMNM010000048.1 GCA_937868795.1 uncultured Acholeplasma sp. | reverse complement strand
ACTCTTTTTCCAGTCTTTTCATCAAAAACTACAATATGATAGACGGACCCATCTTCTCGAATGAACTCTTTGATTGCGGTATCTGCCTGCTTGCGAGCTATTTGAGCAAACCCATCATCTTGCATTTCTTTACTTGCCCAGTAAAGCAAAGGTAAGTTCATCAGCGTATCAATAATCGCATGACCTCTTGCCCAATCACCATTCCAAGCTCTGATATATTCACCTTGTGGATGATATCTAGAAGCGAGAAAACTTGCTGCTTTTAATGCTTGTATTCTAGCATGTTGATCACCTTTAAATCGATAATGATTCCCACTTGATAGATGCCACATAAACCCAGCGTCGTGATCTACTTTTTGAAAACCATCCAAAACAGGGTCTAGTTTTTTTTCAACGTTGATCGCTAATGTTGCATAGTTTTCATCTTTTGTGTATTGATACATATGCCATAAAATACCGGGATAAAACCCATTCGTCCACCATGATGGATGATTGGTATAATCATCGTAATGATGCGACTTAGCCACGTATGGTATTTTATCTTGAACATGCATAATCGTTTTCTCAAGTTTTTTTACTGTTTGTTCAAGTATGCTTCTCATATCATTAACTCCTTTTGTTAATTATCTCTTTGGTGATTGAATTGTTATCGTAATCCGGGTGTGAAGATGTCACATGGAGAAGTACTTTATCAGGTAGATATTGATCTCCATGCTCGTCATACAAATCGATATTGTTTATATTCACTTTGATTTTTCTATGATCGTTAACCTTTAAGAATATCTTGCTAAATCCCACTAAGTTATACTTTGGTGCGTTCTCTTCATCAGGATAACTCGCATAGATCAGCGTTACATGATTTCCATGAAAAGGACCAAGATTCGAGATAACCAGTTCGCAAGCACTCAATGAACACGATGAAACTTCGATTTGAAAATGGCTATAAGATAATCCATATCCAAATGGAAAGAGAACAGAACCCTTGAAATACTTATAGGTTCGATTCATCATGGAGTAGTCATCAAATGAGGGGAGTTCATGCTCATGTTCATACAGTGTGATGGGTAAATGTCCTGAGGGATTTGTGTTCCCAAATAGGACATGTGCAAGAGCTCGTCCTGCATATTCACCTCCATAGAATTGCTGAACTATGGCGAGAAACCCACCCGTTGGGAATATCATCGCACTACCACTTACGTTAACAAGTATCATGGGCTTATTAAACTTGCGCATCTCTTCGATCAGCTGACGATGATTAGGCAAATACATTAGAGTTGATTTATCACCATTTAATGTGCTCTTTGATGCATCGTTTTCCTCACCCTCAAGAGTTGAATCAATACCAAGAATTATCACGATAATATCTGCCCAATTCGCAACTTCTTTTGCTTCATTGATGGGCTGATATTCCCAAGATTGTGGATCATGATCGACTATAGAACCCTGTGCATACCTAAAATCAACATTAGGGTATGCTTTACACAATCCTTGATATATTGTTTCAAAGTTTTCAGGAGTTCCATGATAATTTCCATACAGAGCATAGATGCTGTTAGCGTTGTGTCCCATAACAGCAATCTTTTGTTTTGCATGCTCATTTAATGGCAATATTCCATCGTTCTTTAGTAAGATAATTCCCTCTTCTGCTAGTCTCAAGTTCGTTTGCTTATGTGTCTTTAATTTTAAATTTTCATGTGTAATATGATTGAAATCACACGCTTTATCAAACATTCCCAAACGATAACGACTTATATATAGTCTCTGTAGGCTTATATCAATCGTCTTTTCATCGATCAAGTCTTGTTGCTTGGCATCGTAAAGATACTGATAACTATCACCGCATGCCAAATCACATCCTGCGTTAAGTGCTTTTGATGCACTCTCAACTGGATTTTTCGTTACTTTGTGACCGTTGTGAAAATCGTTTATGGCCCAACAATCTGAAACTACATATCCTTTAAATTTTAACCGTTTCCTCAATAGTTTATTTAAGAGATCATCGCTGCCGCAAGGAAGTTCTCCATTCACTCGATTATATGCGCCCATGACGCCAGCAGGTGACGCGTTATTAATGATTTCTTTAAAAGCATATAAATAGGTCTCTTCCATATCCTTCTTTGAAATAATTGCGTTAAATTGATGTCTTAATCGTTCTGGACCACTATGTGCAAAGAAATGTTTGATTGTTGCATCAGCTAACCGATAGCCTTGTTGATTCTTTTTTTGGATACCTTTGACATACATGGTTCCCATAATGGAAGTAAGCAGTGGGTCTTCTCCATATGTTTCTTGTCCTCTACCCCATCTTGGATCGCGGAGAATATTAATATTGGGGCTCCATATGGTAATGCCTTGATATATCGGAGATCCCCCATACTTTCTTGCTTGGTTAAACTTAGCACGTGCTTCGGTTCCAATGATTGTTGCCATTTTCTTCACTAAATTAGGATTAAATGTCGCTGCAAGACCGATAGCCTGAGGAAAAACGGATGCAATCCCTGCCCTTGCTACGCCATGTAATCCTTCATTCCAATGATTATACGATTGAATATCCAATCGTCTTATCGCTGCAGATTCATGGGACAATTGGCTTATTTTTTCTTCAATCGTCATGAATGATATTAGTTTTTTTGCGCTTTTACTAAATGTCACGTCTTTTTCTCCTACTTTAATACAAGCACATGCGTTAAATCGAAATTTGATCCCTCACATGAAGGAAGATTGCCGTGTATAACTTCGATCTTTAATCGATGTTTCCCCATTGGTAACTGATCAGCAAGCAGTATGGGTCTAATCCACCCAGAATTACCGCACCATTGTGGGCGATCCCGATTCGTTTCTTTCCATGGTTCATTATCAATCGAATATTTAAACTCACTACTCTTTTTCCCAAAGTCGAATACGAGCATAACTCCTCGTCCGTCAAAATCAATGTTGAGTTCAGCGCCAATCGCTGATGTATATAAAACATAGTTGATAAAAGCTTGTGTTGAAGATCGTTTAAGATGAAATGGGTGATGCCATGTTAATTCATCGAGTGGAAGCAGGTCTGCATTTTCCCAGTGGGATTTCGATAGCGGGTCTAAGGTTTTTTGGGCTTTGTTAGAAGTGTTCAGTGCTTCCTCAATTAAAGAAATAACCGCATTTCCATAGATTAAACTTCCTCGGTATTGTGGATGCAGACCATCAGGTAACCACTCTTCAAATTTTAATAATCCTGCTTTCACCATATCAAATGCAATGGCCCCAGCGAATACTGAATTTATCTGATAGTGTTGAGCGAGTAATTCATATTCTTTGATAACATTGGGTAATTCGTTATTTTGAAGATTGTGATACATCTCTTGAAGATAAGTGTATACCAAAACTATGTCGCATTTTCCATATCTTTTTAATCTGCGGATTAGGCCTTCCATTTGATCCATGCGTTGCTGATGGGGTGTCCAATAATCATTGACTGCATATTCGATAAAAACAAGATCACATTTTCGATCAATGATATCATTCTCAACTCTTATCAAACCTAAATCTGATCCTGTTGCACCAATCGCTGCATTTTCAACAATCACTTTTGTATCAGGATGGGTTTTGGTGAAATATCGAATAATCTCTTCGGGCCAATTGTGAGGTACGCGATTTTCTGTAATCGAACCCCCAAGAAACCCCAAACGAATCACTTTATTTTCAAGGGCTTGTGATGTAAACTCAAGTTTTGATCTAACATATTGATACTTCATGAACTATCCTCCCGGACTTAAATCAATTATACAATGGAAATCTCACCATTTTTTCCTAATTATCTATACATATGCACAACCTTCTAAACAATTTATAAATGTTTATGGATGCGCTATCATAAAAAAAGCGTATGGACGCTTTCTTCATGGATATCATCTTTGTTTTACTGATTCTCTTGGAACAATATTACACATGATGTTGATTCTTTTGATGGAGGATTCTCGATGTCTAATTCGATCAACTAGCGCTTTAAAACAGAGTTCACCCAGTTCCTTTTTAGGGACATTAACCGTTGATAACGGTGGATGAAAAAATCTACTTTGTGCATTATCATCAAAACCCATCACACTAATATCATCTGGAATTCTTATCTCGTTTTTTTCTGCAAAACTATAGATTTTTTCAGCAATGTTATCATTAGCACATAGATATGCATCTACTTTTCGTTCAGTTAAAGACTTTTCGAGTGCTTCAATGTTGTAACTGTCGGTAAGTTCACGATCGTTCCCTTTTTGGGTTAATCTTGACATTTTTACATGGGGATATCTCTTTACACAATCCTTAAATCCCAAATAGCGTTGATTGAATGAATAAGCATAATTGATGTCACCCACAAATGCAACATGTTTGTGTCCTTTTTCTATGACAAATTTTGTTGCATTATAAAATGTCGCATAATTGTTAACACCAATCGTGTCAATAAAGTCGTCATACATGATTTTTCCATCCACCAATATCATGGGAATCTTTGAGAGAATAAGATGGTTAAAAATAAAGGGTGGAATTTCTGAGATAATGATAATCCCGGAGCAACGCATATCCACAATATCAGAGACAAAAAGATCGAGGTTAGTGTTTTCGTCCCAAGATTTAACTTTGATTCTATATTTCGCTTCAGTGGCTTTGCTTTCAATGCCTTTAATAATTTGTGGCCAGAACCGATCGGTATGGAGATCAATATCTTTTGTCAACACATAAAACAAGTTGTTAATTGAACTTTCTTTTTGCTTTTTGATGCGTGAGAAATCATAACCCATTTGAATTGCTGTTAAAACTATATCACTTCGAGTTTCGGCATTTACACCATATCGATCTGATAATGCAATTGATACGAGACCCTTGCTAACGCCGAGTTTGTCTGCAATCATTTGCAACGTTACTTTTGCCATAATTTTCTCCTAAACAATTTGTCGTTTGTTTAATTTAATCGTAGCATAGTTTTATCGGATTTCCAATGTAAAACCTATATATTGCTTAAGTGGGTCACAAAAGTGGAATGGATTCGTGTTTATCTACCAAGCCATCCCCCATCAACTGCTAGCGTGAATCCATGGATATAATCGGCATTTTTGCTCGCTAGAAAAACGCATGCTCCTGCAACATCAATGGGTTGTCCCCATCTTCCAGCTGGTATTCTTTCTAAGATCTCTCCTGAGCGTTTTTCATCATCACGAAGTGCTTTTGTATTGTTTGTTGCCATGTATCCTGGGGCTATCGCGTTGACATTGATTCCATACTTTGCCCACTCGTTTGCCATCGACATAGTTATGCCTTTGACAGCTGATTTAGATGCGGTATATGATGGAACTCTTATACCGCCTTGATATGATAGCATCGATGCAATATTGATGATTTTTCCTCCTGATTGTTGTTTGATCATTTGCTTTGCAACGACTTGTGAAAAGAAAAATACCGATTTTGCATTAATATTCATAACATCATCCCAATCTTTTTCACTAAACACTAAAGCATCCTGTCGACGAATAATTCCTGCATTATTAACCAAAATATCTACCGATCCGAAGTGATCAACCACTTTGTTTACGATGACTTCGAATTCTTCTTTTTCAATATTGATAAGATTAGCAATGATTTCTTGATATTGACTACCGATTTTTTCAATCAATGTTTTGGTTTCCCCAGATGAGACATAGTCAAGACCTACAATAAGTGCTCCCGCTTCTGCTAAACCCAAGGCCATTCCTTGACCCAAACCGGTTGATGCACCAGTAACAATGGCAACTTTTCCTTTAAGTGAAAATTTTTCTAAAATGGTCATATTTTATTCTCCTTATTTCAATATTGACATGGGAACAAAGTCCATGTCACTAAATGTTTGATTCTCACCACACATGCCCCAAATAAACGTATAATTTGATGTGCCCACACCTGTGTGTATTGACCAGCTGGGTGAAATAATCGCTTGCTCGTTGGATATGACTAAATGTCTGGTTTCTTCTGGTCGTCCCATGAAATGAAATACACGTGTGTCCTTATCCATATTAAAGTAAAAGTAAACCTCCATTCTCCGTTCATGAGTGTGACAAGGCATCGTATTCCATACTGAACCCTCTTTTAATATGGTCATTCCCATGACTAGTTGACACGATTGACACACATCGGGATGAACATATTGATAAATAGTTCTTTCATTAAGGGTATTGGGGGACCCGAGATGGTTGGGTTTTGCTAAATCGAAGGGAATATGCTTATTGGGATATGTTTGATGTGCGGGTGCACTATTCACATAAAAGCGAGCAGGATTGTTGGAATCAACAGAACCAAATAGAACGTCTTTTGATCCTCGCCCGATGTATAATCCATCTTTTTCTTTCATGACAGTTTTGTGATTATCGATCATTATATAACCTTCACCTCCAACATTGATGATGCCCATTTCTCTTCTCTCTAAGAAAAAACTTGTACCCAATTCATTTGTGATTGGTAAAGATAAAACATGTGACTTAGGCATAACTCCACCAAAAATGATTCGG
>CALMNM010000047.1 GCA_937868795.1 uncultured Acholeplasma sp. | reverse complement strand
GCTTCCTTTGAAACCATCAATCGCTCTGTCTCCTTTGAAGAACCGATCGATGATTATGATCAGTTTTACGATGCCGTTGAATCGCTTTTTGAACAAAATTATGCCAATCAACCCTTAAGGCTCGTGGGGATTTATTTCGGTTCTGTCTTGCTTAAGAAGGATTTAAAACTCGAATACAACCTCTTCACCTATCAAGAGTTTTCAAAACGCGAAGAAGCGTTCTATCAAAATAAAAAGACATCAGAGGATGTCTTCATAAGTTAATTTGGTCTGATGATCCCATGTGTTGGGATCATTTTCATTATATTGTTTTAAAAAGGAAATGACTTCTTCAGTGACTGCTGTGGGTGTGGATGCTCCTGAAGTCACTGAGACAGATTGAATGTCAGTTAACCAGGAAAGATCAATCTCTTCAACACCTCCAATACGATAGGAAGGAATTCCTTGAGATTTGAGACCCACGTCAGCGAGTTTATTCGAGTTAGAACTCATTTCATCACCAATAACGAGCATAAGATCTACTTTTTCTTGAAGTTTGACTGCATCCTGACGCACGGTGGTAGCATTACAGATTTCATTATCAAAAAGATAATTGGGGTATTTGGTTTCGATAATCTTTAATACGGCTTGAATGTCATATAAAGACAGTGTAGTTTGATTGGTAACAAAAATATTCTCTTTGCTGAGGGATGAGGGAAGAAGAAGCGCATCTTTCTCATCTTCAACGAAGTAGATATCCTTAGATATAGCAAGAATCGCTTCAGGCTCTGGATGGTTTCGATGCCCAATGTAGATGACTTTATAGCCTTCATCAAGTTTTTCTTTGACAGCCTTGTGAACTTTAATGACATCACGACATGTTGCGTTCAAGTAGGTGAGACCTTTTTCTTTGGCGCGGGAAATGACTTGATCAGAGATCCCATGCGCGGTAAATATGACGGTCCCTGATTCAACGGATTCGATCATGTCAAGGCGTGTTTTTCCTTTTTGATCTAAACTAATAACACCAAACTCACGGAAAGCTTCCGTGATCTTTTTATTATGAACAATCTGTCCTAAGACATAGATTGGTCTGGGATATGAGGGGGTTTTTATGACTTTTTTGACCATCGCTAAAGCACTTAAGACACCGTGACAATAGCCTCTTGGCGTTAAATCAATGACTTTCATAAGCTTCACCATTCTTATTATACATGATTGATCGCTCTTTTTCTAAATGTTAGCATCCGAACATTTTCCATGATATAATGCTTATGTATTTGAAAGAGGTTAACACGATGTATATCCAAGACAAATTAAAAAAGCTTAATTTCAAAGAAATCACACCGATTCAAGAAGGTGTTTTTCGTTTATTTTCTAAACCTAATCATTTAGTAGGACTCGCACCTACGGGTACAGGGAAAACACATGCCTACCTCTTGCCGATCTTAGAAAAAATCAATAAAAAAGTATCTACAGTCCAAGCCGTGATCATCGTTCCTACAGCAGAACTTGTCAATCAAGTGGAACGCATGGCAAGAGAAGTCGAAGATCAAGTCATCATTCATACCTATTATGGGGGAACAAACCACCAAAAAGAGCAGGAATGGCTCAGTAAATATCAACCCCAAATCGTGATTTCAACCCCTGATCAAATCAAGGAATATGTCCTTCATAAACGTTTGTTAAAAGTACATAACGCGAAAACGCTTGTCTTCGATGAAGCAGATATGATGTTTGACTTTTCATTTTTGTCAACGATTGATCAAATTTTACCCACGATGCCGAGTGCGAAATATCTCTTGTTTTCTGCGACGATTTCCCCATCGATGGAACCCTTTATCAAAGCTTATTTTGGAAAATATGATTTAGTCGATACCACCAAGAAACATCAACTCAAGATTACCTATAAACTGATTAATATCAAGTATCAACCACGAATGGATGCGCTTGAAAATGTCTTAAAGCATTTAAATCCCTTCTTATGCTTTATCTTTGTCAGCAAGAAAGAAAATCAAGATATCGTCTATCAACGTCTCGTTGATTTAGGATATCATGTGGCAAATTTAAACAGTTCACTTGGTGTCAAGAAGAGAAATAAGTTGATTGATGACATTCAAGCAAACAAATATCCCTATGTTGTCACCTCAGATTTAGGTGCCCGTGGCTTAGACTTCAAGGTCTCTCACGTTATTCATTATGATCTGCCCTATCATCTTGAGTTTTTCTTTCATCGCAGCGGTCGTACAGGACGGATGCATGACTCGGGTGATGTAATCACATTCATGACCGTGGATGATCACAGAAAAATCGATAAGTTACGTCAAAAAAATATTCAATTTATTCCTTATGAGGTGACCGAAAAAGGAATCACTAGAGTCAGGGAAAAGAAAACAGAACCCTTAGCGGGTGAAAAAGAAGCGCTTCAAAAGGTGAAAAAAGTCACGAGGGTAGCGCCTAATTATAAAAAGAAGATGGCCCTGCAAAAAAAGAAGATCAAACAGGAACTACGGAGGAAATATTATGCCAATCAAAATCGGTAGTCATGTCTCCATGTCAGGAGATCTCATGTATTTAGGTTCCATTGAGGAAGCCTTGAGTTATGATGCCAATGCACTGATGGTCTATACCGGAGCACCACAAAATACCATTCGTAAGAAAGTCGAAGAGTTAAAGATTCATGCAGCGGTTGAACTGATGAAATCCAAAGGTCTTTCCTTTGATGACGTCATCGTTCACGCACCTTATATCATCAATCTCGCGAACCCCGATCCTGAAAAACGTCAGTTTGCGATCAATTTCCTCTCAGAAGAAGTGAAAAGAACCCATGCCATGCATGCGAAACAAATCGTTTTGCACCCTGGTTCAGCTGTCGGTGGCGATCGTCTTCAAGCGGTCTTATGGATTGCAGAAGGCGTCAACAAAGTCATTGACAATACCCCCAATATCCCTGTTAAGATTGCGCTTGAAACTATGGCGGGTAAAGGAAACGAAGTCGGTAAAACGTTTGAAGAATTAAAAGCGATTATCGATCTTATACATGATCAAAATCGCGTTTCTGTCTGTTTTGATACGTGCCATACCCATGATGCAGGATACGACATTAAAGATGACTTTGATGGCGTCATCAAGCACTTTGATGAGGTTGTTGGCAAAGACAGAATTTCCGTTTTTCACATCAACGACTCAAAGAATCCTCAAGGGGCAGCTAAGGACCGTCATGAAAACTTTGGCTTTGGTTACTTAGGTTTCGATGCGTTAATCCACGTTGTCTATCACAAAGATTTTTTAAATATTCCAAAGATTTTAGAAACACCTTATGTGGAAGAACAACCTCCTTATAAAGAAGAGATCATGATGATCAGAGCGAAAACTTTTGACCCCATGCTCGTTGACCATTTGAAAGCAAAAGCTAATTTATAGACCACTGTTGTGGTCTTTTTTTTTAGAAAAAGAAAAGGGCATCTGCCCTAGTCTTGATTGTTTAAGATTTTATGATAAAGTTCATCATATTGTTTAGCCATCTTTGTCAAACTATGGTTGACATGCATTGCCTGACGCTTTAAATCATTGAAGGCATCAGGATCTTGATGGTAGAGTTCTAAGGCTTGGTCAATGGTTTCTTTAAACTCAGTCGCATCATAATTTTTAAATGCGAATCCGACACCTACACCCGTAAATTTATTATAGGCAGTGACCGTATCTTTGAGTCCACCTGTTTCTCTAACAATTGGAAGGGCACCGTATTTCATTGCAATCATCTGATTTAAGCCACAGGGTTCAAAAAGAGAGGGTAGCATAAAGAGATCGGATGCAGCATAGACTTTTTGCGAGAGTTCGTTATTAAATGTATTATCATAGTACACGAGATCTGGGTACTTACGTTGCATTTCAGAGAAGAATTGTTCATAAAGTGCATCGCCATAACCGATGACAACGAATAAGAATTTCTTTTCCTTAAGATAATCTTCTAAGATGGGCATCAAGATGTCAATCCCTTTTTGTCTTGCAAAGCGGTGAATGAAGGAGACTAAAGGAAGATTGGGACGTGAATCAAGGTTTAATTCTTTGATGAGTTCACGCTTATTGATTTTCTTACCGATCAATAAGGTTTGCTCATTATATGTTTGATAAATGTTTTTGGATTTAGAGGGATCATAGAGGTCTTGGTCCAGACCATTTAGGATACCATAGAGATCAGCTTGACGTGATTTCAAAGCGCCATCTAGGGTAAAGCCATAAAACCGAGTTAAGATTTCATGACGATAATTATCCGAAACTGTATTGATCGCATTCGCACGCATAATACCGCACTTTAAGAAGTTCACCCGATCTAAATGGATATACGTAAAATTCTTGGTATTGAACAATTTTTCTGTTTCAAGGGGATAAGATCCTTGCTTTTCAAGATTGTGAATCGATAACAATGTCTTTATCCGTTTAAATTCAGGATTTAAGGGACGATATTTCACATCGAGAAAGAAGGGAACTAACGCGGTCTGCCAATCATTCGCATGAATGATATCGGGATAATTTTCGGTTAGCTTGATGTATTCAAAGATGGCAAAGTTAAAAAAAGTAAACCTCATGGCATCATCATCGTAGCCATAGTAACGTTTACGATCATAAAATTCATCATTTTCTACAAAAACATAAGGAACGCCATTATGCGTTAGCGTGTAATAATTGGCAACTTTATGATGATCACCCATGACGATTTCCGCATGACCCAAATAGTTCATTTGGGCATGATGGTTTTTCACATCTTGATAATAGGGGGTGATGATGGCGACATCATGACCGAGTTGATGTAAGGCTTTAGGAAGCGCTGCAGCGACATCGGCAAGTCCTCCGGATTTTGAAAAGGGGTAGGCTTCTCCACTTGTAAAAAGTATATGCATGTTTTTTTCACCTTTTTCTTTCATTATACTCAAACGTTATCCTTTTCACAAGATGAAAACCTTAACTGATGATTTTCCATGATTCCCTTGATGCTCAATTGACTAAAGTCAATGCATGTGATACAATGTTAACTGTTTTTGAATAGGAAAGTATGAGAAACAAATGAAGATATATCATGGAGGATCCGATGAAGAGAATGGTCGTCGTAGGCACCCAGTGGGGTGACGAAGGAAAAGGTAAAATTACGGATTATCTCGCCCAAAAGGCAGACGTTGTCGTACGCTATCAGGGTGGAAATAATGCAGGACATACCGTGGTCATTAAAGGTGAAAAGCACAGCCTTCATCTTCTCCCTTCAGGCATTTTATCTGAAACGATTGAAAATGTGATGGCCAATGGTATGGTCATCAATCCCAAAGCCTTTGTCGATGAAATCAAAACGATAAAAACTCCATTTAAACTTTCTATCTCCGATCGAGCCCATATTGTTTTACCCTATCATCCTGAACTCGATAAAGCTTATGAAAAACATAAAGGTGATGAAAAGATAGGCACAACCCATAAAGGCATTGGTCCTGCGTATACCGATAAGGCAGCACGCATCGGGATTCGTGTCTCGACGTTTATCCATAAAGAACGGTTTTATAAAGAATTAAAGGAGCTCGTGGAACAAAAGAATTTCGAACTCTCTCATTATGATCATCCCAATGTTGATTTTGAATCGATCTATCAAGAATATCGCTCATATGCAGATGTCATGGCACCTTATGTGAAGGACACATCTGTTTACTTAAATCAGTTGATTGAACAAGATAAACGTATCCTTTTTGAAGGGGCTCAAGGTGTGTTACTCTGTCTTGATCACGGAACATATCCCTACGTCACATCAAGTTCACCCACGGCCTCTTCTGTGCCTTTGAATTCGGGGATTGCACCCTGGTTAGTTGAAGGTGCGATTGGCGTGACTAAAGCGTACACGACACGTGTTGGATCAGGTCCGATGCCTTCGGAGATTTTAGGAGACTTAGCACACTATATCCGTGAAGTTGGAAGAGAATATGGGACAACCACTGGTCGTCCCCGCCGCATAGGATGGCTAGATACTGTGATCTTGCGTCATACGAAACGCGTCTCGGGATTATCCTATCTTGCAGTAACACTTCTTGATGTTCTCACAGGCATTGATGAATTAAAGATTGTCACACATTACGAACTGAATGGAAAAGAAATCGACCGAATTCCTGCTGATATCGAAGATTTCATGCAGGCAAAACCTGTATACATCACCCTCCCAGGGTGGAAAGAAGACATTACGAAGGTGACGTCTTGGGAAGAATTACCCATCCATGCAAAAGAGTACTTGAAGAAAATTGAGTCGCTTGTCGGTGTCCCTATTGGGATGTTTTCTGTCGGTCCTGATCGTGATCAAACCATCATGGTCACCAATTTCTTTGAATAGGAAGTGAAATCATGATTACGCGTTATGAACGACCACGATTTAAAAAATTATGGAGTGACCAATTCAAATTTGAACAATTTTTAAAAGTTGAACTTGCAGCGAGTCACGCGTTTATGAAGCAAGGACTTTTTGATGAAGCAACCTATCAGAAACTTGCTCAAGCGACATTTACGTTAAGTGATATCGAAGCCTTCGAGCAGGAAACAAAACATGATGTCATCGCGTTTACGAAAGCATGTACGAAAAACTTAGGTGATGAAAAGAAATGGTTTCACTATGGATTGACGTCAACCGATATCGTTGATAGTGCCCAATCCTTAATCTTGCATGAAGTCAATCAAGAAATCATCAAAGATATTGAGAATTTCATGGACGTTTTAAAAGAACTCGCGTTTAAATATAAAAACACCCCAGTGATGGGTCGCACCCATGGTATCCATGCAGAAGTGACGTCCTTTGGTCTTAAGTTTGCGCTCTATTATGAGGATTTTAAGCGTTTAAAGCAACTTTTCCTTGAGGCGAGTCAACAAGTCTCAGTGATCAAATTATCGGGTGCTGTGGGCAATTTTGCGGCAAATAACCCCATGATTCAACATGAGGTTAGTAAATCTTTAGGGATCAAAGAAACCCATATTGCAACGCAGACCCTCCAACGTGATCGCCATGCCCATTATCTTTCGGTGATTGCCTTAATCGGCAGTGAGCTAGAAAAGATTGCCGTAGAAATCAGACATTTATCACGCACAGAAGTGGGTGAAGTCGCAGAATTCTTTAGTGATAAACAAAAAGGATCCTCAGCGATGCCACATAAGAGAAATCCAGTATCCAGTGAAAACATTACGGGACTTTCCCGTGTCCTTAGAGGATACATGATGACATCTTATGAAAACATCGCGTTATGGCATGAGCGTGATATCTCTCATTCATCCGCGGAAAGAATCATTTTACCAGATGCAACCACGTTGCTTGATTATATGCTTAACCGCTATAAAGATACACTATCCACCCTCAACGTCTATCCTGAAAAGATGATAGAAAATATAGGTTTGACCCAAGGGGTCGTCTTTGCACAGTACGTGCTCAATCATTTAATCGAAAAGGGCATGAACCGAGACGATGCTTATGATCAGATTCAAAAACTCTCTCAACAAGCCTTAAACCAGCGCTACACATTGAAGCATCTAATCCGTGAAGATAGAGTCCTCAATACGTATTTCACTGAAGATGATTTCTACACCATCTTTTCCCTTGATAAACATCTAAAATACGTTGATTATATCTACGAAAAGGTCTTTGGTTCTCATATTTTATCATAATTACCAAAGAGGGCAATTATCATTGAAGCCCCATAGATTTTATGTTATAATGTGCATTAGTCAATACATAAAGGAGCTTACATTCCATGTCAAGAGTCAATCAAACAGTAAAAAAGGTCAGAATCGATAAATATAATCAGGGAAACAAGATCTCACCGATGACATATTATGCCTTAATCGGATTTGTTGTTGTCGTTTTCGCCATTATCGCTATTTTCTCACCTTCAAATCAAGAAAAAATTTACAATGCTTACGCTGCATATGGCGTAACGACACTCCCAGAAGATCATCCATTCTATCAAGTCGATTATAATGGAGGATTATTCTCAAAAGGTGTTGAAGATTATATCGAAAGTGGTGAGCCCACCATTGTCATTTTAGGGTTTGCAGCTTGCGCTGGTTGCCAAGCACATATTACACCATTTGCTACGTATTTTGAAAGTACAGGTGTCAGTGATCTTGTTGATCGTGTCTATTATTATGATGTTTCTGTCGATCAAAAAGGATTTGCTGAACTTCAAGGCATGTTCCCAGAAATTCCAGGATCTACACCTCAAATTCTTTTATTCATGGATGGCGAACTCGTTGAACATTATTATGCAACCACAGAAAATGCCACCAATGCCACAGACATCAATCGTAACGTCAGAGATTTCTATGAGGCAGTGCTTACTGCAATCAATGGATAAAAGCACATCGTGCTTTTTTTCATCCATAAGGAGTGAGTTTTGATGATTGATCAAATCAAAAAAGAGTTAAAAACATATTTAGAAACTGAATTGTCGATTGACAATCTTGTCTTAGAAGATGCCAAGAAAGGAAATGCTGATCTAGCGATTCCACTTTTCGCTTTTGCAAAAGCATGGCAGGTAAGCCCTTTACTCGTTTTTGAAAAATTTCAACATGTTCTCATGGGGTATAAGGGTATTTCCAAGATTGAATTTATGAATGGATTCTTAAATATCTATCTTCAAAGAGATGTCTTAGCAAGAACAATCTTGGACCAAATCAATCAAGAAAAAGCAAACTACGGACAAAAAGAATTATCACAAAAAGAAACGGTTGTCATGGATTATTCTTCACCCAATATCGCTAAATCTTTTGGTGTAGGACATCTGCGGTCGACGATGATCGGAAATGCACTCAAGAATATCTATACCAAACTTGGTTATGAAGTGATCGCAGTCAACCACTTAGGTGACTGGGGAACACAATTTGGCAAGATGATTGTTGCTTATGAACTTTGGGGTAACGATGAAGCGATTCATGCGAATCCTATTACTGAACTCCAAAAACTTTATGTTCGTTTTCATGATGCTGAAAAGGAAGATCCAAGTTTAGAAGATAAAGCAAGAGATGTCTTTAAAGCACTCGAAGAGGGCAATGATCGTTATCATCAGCTTTGGCAGTGGTTTAAAGATGAATCGATGAAAGAATTTATGGCGATGTACGATCTTTTGGGTGTCTCCTTTGATTCATTTAATGGTGAATCTTTCTACAATGATAAGATGGAAAGAATCGTAAAAATGCTTGATCAAAAAGGGCTTCTTAAAGTCGATCAAGGAGCAACCATCGTGGAACTTCCTAATGATTTACCACCAGCACTGATCAAGAAATCAGATGGAGCTACTCTTTATATTACGCGTGATTTAGCGGCGATCATTTACCGACATGAAACCTATCATACCCAAAAAATTCTATACGTCGTGGGTAATGAACAACAGCTTCATTTTAAACAACTCAAAGCACTTACCGATTTAATGGGGTATCACTTTGACATCGAGCATATTAATTTTGGACTCGTCTTGGTCGATGGGAAGAAGATGTCAACCCGTGGCGGTAAATTCAAACGCTTAGAAGAAGTCATCATTCAAGCCATTGATGATGCCAAAAATGCCATCACTGAAAAGAATCCTGATCTTAAAAATAAAGATGATGTTGCGAAAGCTGTTGGAATTGGTGCGATCATCTTTAACGACCTAAAAAATGAACGTCACTTGGATGTCGATTTCAATTTAGCAAACATGCTCAAGTTTGAAGGCATGACAGGTCCTTATTTGCAGTACTCATCCGTTCGTATTGAATCCATCTTAAAGGATCAAACAATCCATCATGCATTGATCAACTACGATGTATTTCTCCAAGATCACTATTATGACGTGATTAAACTGCTCGATCAATTCCCCATGATGATTGAACGTGCCAAAGACCAAAATATGCCTTCGGTCATCGCAAGATATATCACCTCACTTGCCCAAGCATTCAACAGCTTTTACGGCAAAGAACGCATCGTGGTTGAAGATGAATATATCAAGCAAGCGAACCTATATTTCATCACCCAGATTCAAACCGTGATCAATGAAGGTTTACGTTTATTAGGAATCCAAACACTCAAAGAAATGTAATCGAAAATGATTGCATAAATGAATGTTCCATGTTATCATAATTTTGCTGCTCACTAAAAGCAAAATTGTGTTCCCCGCGTGATGAAATTGGTAGACGTGCCAGACTCAAAATCTGGTGGATGAATAATCCGTGCTGGTTCGAGCCCGGCCGCGGGGACCAAAACTACATGTAACTACGCTGATGCGTAGTTTTTTTTATCATTTTATTTTCTGGTGATCCCATTTAGTCATCACAACTTGTATTTTTTTAAAAGCATGATACAATAACTTCGGAAAGTGAGTTGATCCTATGAAAGAAAGAAAAGCGAAAGGTTTTGTTATGACGACCATGAACGGGATGGTTTATGGGTTGTTTGCGACCCTCATCATCGGTGTGATAGTCCGTCAGTTTGGCTTGCTTTTAGGTATTCCATTACTCTCTGATGTCATTTATCCTCGCCTTGCATCCCTGATGGGTGTTGGTGTTGGGATTGGGATTGGCATCAGTTTAAAGATGAATGGACTTAAACTTGTTGTTGCAGGTGTCATTGGTGGAATAGCAACTTCGTTTACGTTATTACTTGATGGAACGATCGTAACTACCGCAGTGGCAAATGAACCCGTGAAGACGTATTTAGTGACGATCTTTGGAATCATTTTACTAGAAAAAATTTTGGTTAAGCGAACACCGTTTGATATCTTACTTGTCCCATTAACAGGGATTGCTTTGGCAGTGATCCTCACCCTCATCATTGGAGGACCAGTTCGTTTTGTCATCGATAACATCCAAGCATTTATCGAATGGACGTTTGTGTTCGCACCCATTCCCATGTCAATTGTGGTGGCAGTCGTGATGGGTATCTTACTTACCTCACCCCTCTCCTCAGCAGCGATTGCGATCTCGATTAATCTTTCGGGCATCGCGGGTGGTGCAGCAGTCATTGGATGTACGGCACAAATGATCGGTTTTGCGGTTCAATCGAGAAAAGATAATTCTCTTGGTATGGTTTTATCCATTGCCTTTGGAACATCCATGCTCCAGTTTAAAAACATCCTCAAAAAACCTGTGATTTGGTTGCCTACAATTATCGCATCAGCCATCTTAGGACCTCTATTTTATATTTTCTTAAAAGTAGAAACGCCTAAAGAAGGTGCGGGTATGGGTAGTTCAGGATTGGTGGGTCAGCTCCTCACACTTGAAGCCATGAATTATTCATTCAATGGTTGGTTAGCCGTTATTCTCATGCTCTTTGGTGCAGCAGCGCTCGTGTTTGCCATTGATTTAGGCTTTCGCAAGTTCGGTTTATACACCACAGGTGATTTAGCCGTCAACAAAGACATTAATTCGTAATAATTTAATACCCTGTCTTTATTTTTATGATAAAATAAAACTAAACAAAAATTAAACTTTAGAAAGTGGTGTGTTTATGAACAAACGTGTGTATAACAAAGCCTTTGGTAAGATTGTTCGAACACTAGGATTCCTCTTGGTTTTAATATCATCAGTTTTCCTCGCTGTCCAGCTCATTCTCACCTACAATACATTACCCTTTATTTCCACCATTGAACCCTATGCCATTATGGTTAACGATATTCTAGCATCCCAAGGTTCAATCGCAACCATCATCAGTGAATATGCACTGATTGGTGTGATCATCGGACAGATCATGATTGTCTGGGCGATCCGTCGAGGATTACTCGTTCGCCTACTGATCACAGTGACCTTTGTTTTCTTATTCGTAGAAAACTCGATTGCTGCAGAATCTGTATTAGTTCCGATCGTGGTAGAATCTCCTGCATGGATTTCTGGTGTGCTTGATCTTGTCAGACAACCCTTCGAACAATTGGTTGCCCTCTCTGAATACATCATTCCTGGTGTGACTGTGGCTGTTCCTTTCTTACTATGGGTAGTCTATGCGTATAAGAAGCCAGGTCGTTTGTCCGTATTCATGCTTCGCTTAGGGGCGATGACATTATTCTTAGCCATCTTAGCACTCATTGTAAAAGAACTCTTTGTCCCATCGTTAGCTGACATTGAAATCGTAGGAACCATTACCACCGTCTTATACATCTTAACCTATTTACTCAATGCATTAGGTGGACTCTTTGGTGTGTTAGGTTTCGCAAGAAAATAAATTTTTATCGCAATATAGGGAGTTTTGGTGATATTTTGTCACTAAAGCTCTTTTTTTTATCTATTTTTCATCAGTTACGAAATAATTAAGAAATGAAAAAATGTAAAATGACGCTAATAAAAACAAGGTGGAGGAACCCCATGTCAAGCGGTGTTAAATTAGTCGTCTATTCGAAGCGAATGCTTAATCGTCGTTTCCCAGGAAGTCATTTTTTCAAGATCGGTTAAATCGGAGATATGACACGCAAAAACTACTATTCTTTGGTACGACCTCTCGAATCGGATCAAAAAATCAAGGTTTATCCAGTCGATACACATGTCCCTTTACTCGACAGAAAAATTGGTTATGTTCTTTTGGATTATGAATATGTGGCAACACTCTATAAAAGTAGAATACCTCAGTTTATTCGAAAGTATTTCCCTCATAAACATCTACAAGAACTCCCCCAAAACGAAACAATTCTATAGGCACATATATTGTGCCTTTTTTATTTAAAGACGCTTTCATCTTGAATTCGAATGCTTAACATTGACAAAATTATCAATTAGGCGTATCATCAAAAAGGAAAGAAGGCGAATCGTATGAAACTCATGATCTATGTCATGAATAAACCCGAGAACTTAGATAAGTTTTTAAAAGAATTAAACAAACAAAGTATTAAAGGTGCAACCATTGTTTCCTCCACAGGAATGGGACGCCGTTTAGCTGGAAGTGATGACATTCCTTGGATTGGATCCTTGAAAGCCATCTTAGATACACCAAGAAGTGAATCCAAAGTCATTATGCTTGCTTTACCCGATGAACAAGTAAAGACCGTCTACGACATCATTGAACAAGTCGGCGGTGATTTGACTCAACCCAATACTGGAATCGCATTTACTGTACCCATCGACAGCATTAAGGGATACAAGGGGTAGGATGAGCGTAATATGAGCACCTTAGTCCTTTTCTACTTAGCGATTGTCATTGCCACTGGCTTGCTATTCGGGAAAATCGCAAAATACTTTAAACTCCCGAATGTCACCGGGTATTTAGTAGGTGGTTTATTATTAGGTCCCTCCATTTTAGGCATTATCCCAGAGGGAACAATTCATGATTTTTCCATCATTAGTTCTGTCGCTTTAGGCTTTATCGCCTTTTCGATCGGAACAGAAATGAAACTTGTTTATTTTAGACGTGTTGGCGCAACCCCTATCTGGATTGCAGTCTTTGAAGCGTTCTTTGCCGTCATTGTAACGTTGATCGCTGTAGTCATTTTCTTCGCAGTCAAAGGTCAACTTGATATGATTGACTTCCGGTTTGCCCTTGTCTTATCTGCCATTGCTGCAGCTACCGCTCCAGCAGCGACCATCATGGTCGTCAGACAGTATAAAGCCAAAGGAAAACTCACCGAAACACTCCTTTCAGTTGTTGCCTTAGATGACTCGGTGGCTATTATCCTCTTTGGGATCTTCGTCGCTATCGCCAACGCCTTAGGAGATACGGGAACAGCAACACCACTTTGGTTACAGATATTAGAACCGTTTATTGAAATCGTGGTGTCTCTTGGTATCGGTGCTGTCTTTGGTTTACTGTTAACATTAGGATGTAAATGGTTTACGGGACGTGGAAACCGGATTAGTTTATCCATCACCATGATTTTTGCGACCATCTTTGCAGCTGAATACTTTCATGGATCTGCGTTACTCGCAGCGATGATGTTAGGTGCAATGTTTGGTAACTTAAGCTCAAAGACAGAAGAAGTCAATGGCTTACTCTACTTTGTCACTCCACCTATCTTTGTCATGTTCTTCGTCTTATCAGGCGCTGAACTCAATGTGAGTGTACTCACTGCGGTTGGATTGATTGGTATCGTGTATGTCGTCTTCCGTGTTGTCGGTAAAATCTTTGGTGCTTGGTTTGGCGCTAAAGTCACGAAAGCCGATCCTGTCATCGCCAAATACTTAGGTTATGCGCTTGTTCCACAAGCTGGGGTTGCCATTGGGTTATCGTTAGTGGCCACTCAAGTCTTAAACCCTGTGATGGGTGCTGAAATCAGAGCCATCATCTTAGCAGGTACATTGATTTATGAATTGATTGGACCTGTCATCACTAAGATTGCGTTAAAGAAAGCTGGAGAAATCTCCATCGAAGCTTAACACATATATAAACAAAAACACTGTTCGCAGTGTTTTTTCTTTACTTTCTTAATACTTTCTTACAAATAAGTAAAAATGTAAGCATTTAACTTAAATATGCAGTGAATATAGGATATGATAGTCACGGGTGAAATAATGAAACTATCAAAAGCACTGCTAAAAACCACATATCTGACAAAGTCAGCTATTCAAAAAAAATATCCAGATCATCTCTTGTTTCTCGTTGGTGAAGTGGGTTATATGACTAAGAAAAAACCTTCGATTATGAAGATGACCTTCTCTACAGGAGAATCCCATGAACTCTATCCAATAACCTCACATTCGATCTTTGATCGCTTCTTAGGTTATTTGGTTGTTGATCATGAATCGATCGTTAAAGTCTATAAATCCATCATACCTAAATCATGGCGTTCACGTTTACGATTTGATCAATTGTTTTATATTAAACATCATACGAAGCTTAACCAACGTATGCAACGTGAACTCTCTTGGTTTTATGTTCCAGATCGGAAAGAGCGTCGTGTAGGGAAAGAGTGTAGATCTCGGTGGTCGCCG
>CALMNM010000046.1 GCA_937868795.1 uncultured Acholeplasma sp. | reverse complement strand
GGTGTTCCTCCATATATTTACGCATTTTACCGCTACACATGGAATTCCACTTGCCTCTACCACACTCAAGCCCGCCAGTTTCTTTAGCATCACAAGGTTGAGCCTTGCACTTACACCAAAGACTTAACAGGCCGCCTACGCACCCTTTACGCCCAATAATTCCGGATAACGCTCGCCCCCTATGTATTACCGCGGCTGCTGGCACATAGTTAGCCGGGGCTTATTCATCGGGTACCGTCACGAAGGCTTTTCCGCCTCCCATTCTTCCCCGATAAAAGAACTTTACGCACCGAAGTGCTTCGTCGTTCACGCGGCGTTGCTCGGTCAGGGTTTCCCCCATTGCCGAAAATTCCCTACTGCTGCCTCCCGTAGGAGTTTGGGCCGTCTCTCAGTCCCAATGTGGCCGTTCAACCTCTCAGTCCGGCTACGCATCATCGTCTTGGTGGGCCGTCACCCCGCCAACTAACTAATGCGCCGCAGGCCCCTCCTCGAGCATACCCTTGCGGGTCTTTTAAATCCCAGGAGATGCCTCCTGGGATCCTATCCAGTCTTAGCCATCGTTTCCAACGGTTATCCTCGTCTCGAGGGTGGGTTACCTACGTGTTACTCACCCGTTCGCCACTGAGCACCGAGGTGCTCCGTTCGACTTGCATGTATTAGGCACGCCGCCAGCGTTCATCCTGAGCCAGGATCAAACTCTCCATAAAGTTTATGTTTTGTTTGTTATTAGCTCTTCTTTTTACTTCTTCTTTTTACTTCTTTGATACACTCATCATCATTCAGTTTTCAAAGACCTTCTCGCACTCCCTCTCGGGCGTGCTTTATCATTCTACCATTTACAAACTACGTTTGTCAACAGATAAATCGACTTTTTTATGTTCGCAGTGTGTTGGGATGAAATTATTCCCGTTTTGGAGAGTGACCTTTCTCATTCTATTATATTTAAAATCGAAAGTCAATAGTTTTGATAACAAATTTTCTTCGATTCTAAAAGAAAGAAAAAAAGCACATATTTTGTGCTTTTGATGAAATACTTTATTGTCGTTTTATTCTACGAATAAAGCTTATGAACCCAAGATTAATCGCATGATATCATTGTATGCCACAAAGATGAATAAACCGATCAAGAGGAAGAACATCACATTATTAATGGTGTTTTCCACTTTACGATTAAGTGGTTTTCTAGTGACTGCTTCAATGCCTAAGAAGACCAAGCGTCCTCCATCAAGGGCGGGAATCGGTAAAAGATTGAGAAGACCGATATTAATCGATAAGAAAGCGGTAAAACTTAAGATAGATAAAAGTCCTTGAGACGTCGTTTGCGATACTAAACTAAAGATACCTATGGGACCTGAGAGATCACCTAATCCTAAATCTTCGTTGGGATCAGCAAGTAAGCCAATGGTATTGACCACTTGCATGACATCGCTAGAAAACGATCTGAGTGGATACATGAGTGAATATCCTAAATCTCTTGAAGATGTTGGACTTATCCCTAGTTGGAAAATTAGGTTGGAATACCCAAGTCGATCAAGAGCACTCGCACTGATGAGTTTGTATGTTGTTTCGATTGTTTCCGTATCACGTTGATAACGAATAGTGACGGATCCAGCATTGTTTGCTATGAAGAAATTGACGATATCATCCCATGTGTTTATCGTGTAGGAAATTCCATTATAGATGATATGGGTGATCTCATCCCCTACCTCAAGCGATGAGTCGGTATCGGCACGACCGAAGATGCGACCGATGATAGGATCATCACTGTAACGTGTCCCATCTTCACTCACATTAGAGATCCCTGCAGATTGGACGATCACAGCAGCAACCGTGGTTTGTTCAAAGTTTTGATTACCTCTTTGGTATGCTACGGTCACAATCGGTGATTCAAGCGATGCCATAATCACTGATAAATCATCCCAGGATGTGACACTTTGACCATTGATTGAGGTAATGACATCTCCCACTTCAAGGCCTAATGCAAACGCAGGTGATTCTGGGGCAACATAACTTAATTCAGAAGAATCTAAATTAGGTTTCAACACAAAGAGTCCAACGATTAAGTAGAGGACTAATGCCAGGATAAAGTTCATTAATGGTCCTGCAAAGATAACGAGGAAACGTTGCCACAAGGTCTTGCTTTCAAAACTTTTCTCACTTGGCGTAATCCACATCTGTTTCTTTTGTCCCAGAACATAGATGGCATCGCGTGCTACAGAGAGATGTTTGACTTCCCCATTCACTTCAAGATCAATAAAGAGTGGATTGAAGTCTTTGCCATATAAATCATAAGCTTTTATCATACCCACATAATCATTTTCTTGCGCTTCAACCATGTTGATATGTGTTACAAGCCCTTGTGAGTTAAGTTTAACACCGATGACCATATCCTTTTTAATGAGTGCATCTGAGACGGATTCCCCCGCCATAGACACATAACCCCCAATAGGAATGCCTCGAATGGAGTATACTGTTTCACCTTTTCTCTTTTGATAGATCACAGGTCCCATACCAATGGAAAACTCATGACATAATATTTTCGCTTTTTTTGCAAAATAGAAATGACCTAACTCGTGAATTAGGATAATGACGCCTAAAACGAGGATAAATACTAAGATGTTAAGTAAAAACATAGACTACCTCTTTTCATACTTCTTTGCCACAGCACTTTGGATGGCTTGGTCTGTTTGAATAATGTCATCAATGGTGGGATTCATGATGTTTTGAAATGCATTCACTGTATCGATGACAATATCTTCAATGGTTAAAAAGTCAATATGACCCTTTAGAAACAAATGAACGGCAGCTTCATTGGCTGCATTCATCACTGTAGGCAATAATCCACCTTCTTGACCTACGTTGTACGCTAGTTTAAGAAGAGGGTAACGCTCATAGTCCATCGGTTGAAAACTCAAGTTGGTAAGGGTTAACTCACTCGGATATGGTTTTCTTTCGGGATAGAATAATGCATATTGGATCGGGATACGCATATCAGATAATGACATGCTTGCTTTCACGGTACCATCACAAAAATAGATGAGTCCATGGACAATACTTTCTTTATGTAAGATGGTTTCAATTTTAGTATAAGGGAGATGAAATAGGTGGTGAGCTTCAATGACTTCTAGTCCTTTATTCATCATGGTGGCGCTGTCGACGGTGATTTTTGCTCCCATCGACCAATTGGGATGCTTTAAAGCGTCTTCTTTGGTCACATGTTTGAGTTCATCACGTGTAAGATTGCGGAAGCTTCCTCCACTTGCGGTAATCACAAGTTTTTGAATGCTCTCTTGGACTTCACCACGCATGATTTGCCACAACGCTGAATGCTCGCTATCAATAGGGTATAAATTTACCTTGTACGTTTTAATTAAATCATTGATGAAATCGCCTGCCATGACAAGTGTTTCTTTATTGGCAAGTGCAATATCATGACCTGATTTGATGGCTTCTACGGTTGGATGTAGTCCTGAAGACCCCGAAAGTGCATTGATGAGCAATCCTTTTGTTTTTTCTGTTGCAATCGTCAATAATCCTTGATCACCAAAAACAAATTTAGTGTTAGGAAAATGGGATTGATAATAATGAAGATCTTCTTCTTTTCTTAAGCAAACCAATGGAACATGGTGTGCGTTTAAAATCTCATGATTGGTCTCATGCTGACTACCGAGTGAGATACCTTTTAATTCAAATTGATCTGGATAACGGCTGATAATGTCTAATGTTTGACGCCCAATGGATCCAGCACCACCGAGCAAATAGATCGTTCTCATACAATGATTGCCGGAAACAGACGATAAATCAATAAGAAGACCGCAGTTAAGAACATCGCAACAAAGAGAACACTATCGAAACGGTCGAGTAGACCCCCATGTCCCGGGAGAATCGTCCCAAAGTCTTTGATATTATAGGTTCGTTTGAGTCTTGAGGCAACAAGATCACCAATTTGAGCAAAAATACTTGCCATAAACGTCACAGGAACAATGATAAGTGCTTGGACCCAGAGGGGATTACTTTCACCCAATGTTGAGAAATTATCAAGCAGGGTGATTTCACCCGTCGAATTGAGCATATCACCAAGCCAATTTCCGGGAAAAAAGACGGATCCATAGAATAATGCAAATGAGGAAGCGATAATCGTTGCGATGATGGTACCCGCAATCGCACCTTCCCATGTTTTCTTTGGTGAGATGTGAGGGGCTAGTTTTCGTTTACCATACTTCATTCCAAAGAGATAAGCGAAAATATCTGTTGCTGATGTGATTAAGAAAAGGTAAACGATGAAACGGACACCTAGGAAACGTAAGATGACCACAGAAGCAGCACCGAGTCCGACATAATTAATAATCGTTAGTGCTTTACCGGCATCTTCACCATTGAAATCTTTGAAGAGAACAAGAAAACTAAAGAGGATTAAGGTAATTAAGGGAATCGTGATGCTTAATGCACCATTCGCTTCGAGGGGGTTATGTTCACTACTACCTAAGACACCACCTACAGAAAAGAAGGTCGCTAATGTCAATAATGAGATACCGATTCTTGGCCAGATTTGAAACTTCTTTTTTGTTTCATACATGCGAATCATCTCATGGGATGCGATCAATACAAAAAGCGACATAACGACTTGAAATAGTTCCAAAAAGAGTTCTATACTGACGATAGGGATTAAGATGGCTGCTAAGATTAATCCTGTGACTAAACGATCTTTCACTTTATTCCTCCAAAACGACGATGGCGTTTTTGATATGCCTTCATGGCTTTTTGTAATTGTCTTTCATTGAATGCTGGCCAATGAACTTTGGCAAAATAAAACTCGGCATATGAGACTTGCCATAATAAGAAATTAGATAAGCGTTGTTCACCACTGGTGCGAATGAGAAGATCGACAGGTTCTTTAACCATAAGCTTTTCTTCAATCATTTCCTTGGTGATTGGCTTTTCTAATTGATTAACTGCGGTGATAATTTCATCATAAGCACCATAGTCTGCACAGATAGTGAGTTCAAAACCTTGATTTTGTTTGGTCTTTTCTTCGATTTCTGCCATCACATCAAGTAGATTCTTTGGAATGCGGTCTTTTCTACCTGCAAAGGTAACTTTATAATCGATTTCTTGAATTCTTTCTTTGTTCTCTTGATAAAGTTCTACGGGTTTGGACATCAAATATTCAATTTCGTCTTTAGGTCTTTTCCAGTTTTCTGTGGAAAATGCATAGACTGTCAATTTTTGAATCCCGATTTTTTGACACGCTTTAGCAATCCTAAATAGATTTCTCCCACCCATATAATGACCATAAGAACGTGGCTGACCTAAACGCTTTGCCCAACGTCCATTTCCATCTAAAATGATGGCAACATGATGGGGGATATTGGTTGATGTTACGTTTTTCATACATTGCCACCTTTCTTGATCTTGATAAGATAGGTATCCTATCTTGTATCATTATACATGATTTTTACATTGAACAGTCAATATTTTGCCGTTTTAACATATTTACACGCAATTTATAACATAAGAAAAACCGCATCATGTTTATGCGGTTTATCATGTATTAGATCTTCATCAAATCATCAGACTTGATTTTAACTTCTTCATCAACCTTTTTAATGAAATTATCGGTGATTTCTTGAACATCGTCAAGATAACCTTTTTCATCATCTTCTGGCAATCCAAGACGCTTGATATGTTCATTGGCATCTCTTCTGACATTGCGTACACCGACTTTGGCGTGTTCACCTAATTTTTCAACATCTTTAACGAGTTCACGACGTCTCATTTCGGTGAGAACGGGTAGAATCATGCGTAAACCAGCACCATCATTTTGGGGATTGATTCCGATATCTGATGCCTGAATCGCGTGTTCCACAGCCTTTAAGATCGACTTATCAAAGGGCTTGATGTAAAGTTGATTCCCTTCGGGAACAGTAATGGAAGCCACCTGCTTTAATGGGGTATCCACACCATAATAGGGAATATGAATGCGATCGAGTAATGCAGGATTGGCGCGTCCAGTACGGACTGCAGCAAATTCTTTTCTCAGTACTTCGACCGTCTTGGTCATATGATCTTCACATTCCATTAAGATTAAATCCGCTTGTTCGTTATTCATTCTTTTTCCTCCCATTTTACGAGTGTGCCAATGGGTTCCTGAAGAACAGCTTTCTTCATGTTCCCATGGGTATTCATGTTAAATACGAGAATATCAATTTTGTTTTCACGACAGATAGATGCTGCGGTTTGATCCATGACAGCAAGTTTTTGTTGCAACACTTGTTCTTGTGATAATTCGGTGAACATGGTTGCATCCACATGCTTGCGAGGATCTTTGTTATAAACACCTTCAACCCCATTTTTTGCCATGAGGATGATATCTGCATTAAGTTCTGCAGCACGGAGTGCCGCTGCGGTATCTGTGGAGAAGAAAGGTGATCCTGTCCCACCAGAGAAGATTAAGACACGTCCCTTTTCAAAGTGACGCATTGCTCTTCTACGAATGTAGGGTTCAGCTACGGCGGCAATGGGTAACACGGTCATCACACGGGTTGGAACATCAATGGATTCTAACGCATCTTGTAGTGCTAATCCATTCATGATGGTTCCTAACATACCCATATAATCGGCTTGTGCTCGATCCATTCCAAGTTCTTCACCTGTTTTTCCTCGCCAGAGGTTCCCCGCGCCGACAACGATACCAACTTGAACACCGAGTTCATAAATCTCTTTGATCTCAGTGGCAATCCCTTTAACTGTAATAGGATGAATCCCATAGGTTCCATTCCCCTTGAGTGCTTCTCCACTTAGTTTTAAGATGACTCTCTGGTACATATGTCACACTCCTATAAGGTATTTTTTACTTACGAACTTGTGCCATGACTTCAGCTGCGAAATCCTCTTGTTTCTTTTCGATACCTTCACCGACTTCAAGACGGATGAAGCTTAGGACTTGTGTCTTATTTTGTTTTAAGTATTCGCTAACCTTGATATCAGGATCTTTGACAAATCCCTGGTCAACTAAGCAAATGTCTTGTAAATACTTGTTCAAACGTCCAATTACCATTTTTTCAACGATATTGGCAGGTTTTCCTTCAGCGAGTGCTTGTTGGGTTAAAATATGCTTTTCATGTTCGAGTAATGATTGATCGACTTGTGTGCGGTCAAGATATAAAGGTTTTTGAGCAGCAACATGCATCGCGATGTCTTTAGCAACATCATCATTGGCTGGACTCACCACATTTAACACGGCAATACGTCCTCCCATATGCTTGTAAGCACCAAATCCTTGTTCATTGGTTTTGACGACGCGGTTGACACGACGTAAAGAGATCTTTTCACCAATCGTTGCAGTAGCATCAGCAAGTAAGGTTTCAATGGTTTTACCACCAACAACCACTTGTAGTGCTTCTTCATCATTATTCACACCAGCTGCAAGTAATGCTTGTCCAACAGTGTCGAGTAATTCAAGAAATTGTGCATTTTTAGCCACAAAGTCGGTTTCTGAGTTCAATTCGAAAATGACGGCATTGTTGCCTTCAATGGCAAATGAGCATAGACCTTCTGCTGCCACTCTACCTGCTTTTTTAGCTGCTTTTGCAATCCCTTTTTCTCTTAAATAATCAATTGCTTTTTCAATGTCTCCATCGGTATGTTCAAGTGCGTTTTTGCAATCCATCATGCCGGCACCTGTTTTTTCTCTTAGTTCTTTCACTAATTGTGCTGTAACAGCCATGATTTAAATCCTCCTCGTGTTTTCAATATTATTATACTTTATTTTTCGTAAAATAAAGGGGACGATTAATCCCCTTTTTAGCAATTATTTGAGTGCTTCGATCAGTTCTGCTTTTTTAAGGGTTGAAGTTCCAGTAATTCCACGTTCTTTTGCAAGGGCGCGTAATTCAGCAACAGTCATTGCTTCAAGTGCTTCCAAAGTATGAGTTTCTGGAGCAGTTTCAGTCACGACTTCTTCGACGACTTCTTCAACAACTTCTTCAGTGACTGAAGGTTCAGCAGGCTTAACTTGTGGACGTTCTTGACGTTCACGGCGTGGTGCAGCGGATGTAATAGGTTCATCTTCGAACTTTTCAACAACGCCACCTTGCGCTTCAATCACAGCATTTCCCATGACCCAAGCAATGAGCTTAACGGCACGAATGGCGTCATCATTAGCTGGAATAATGTAATCAACATCATCAGGATCACAGTTTGTATCCACGATACCAAAGACTTTGATACCGAGTTTACGTGCTTCTAAAATTGCATTCTTTTCTTTACGTGGGTCAACGATGAAGATCGCTTCAGGAACTTTCTTCATTTCTTTGATTCCGCCTAAGAATTTTTCAAGTCTTTCTCTTTCGTGCTTGAGTTGTAGTACTTCTTTCTTGGGAAGTTTTTCAAACACACCATCGGTTTCCATCTTATAGAGATCTTGTAATCTCTTGATCCGGCGTCTGATGGTCTTGAAGTTTGTTAGGGTTCCCCCTAACCAACGTTGGTCAACATAAAAGTGACCGGTGCGTAATGCTTCTTCTTTAACAGCTTCTTGAGCTTGTTTCTTCGTACCGATGAAGAGGACTTTACCACCATCTTGAACGATTTGAAGAAGCGCTTGATACGCTTTTTCGATTTCTTCAGCTGTCTTTTTGAGGTCAATAATATAGATCCCATTGCGAGCAGTGAAGATGTAGGGTGCCATTTTAGGATTCCAACGACGGGTTGCATGTCCAAAATGTACGCCTGATTCCAATAATTGTTTCATTGAAACGACTGCCATAAAATAATATCTCCTTTTCGTTATTTTTCTTCTGCATCACTCTTAAGTCATCCACCTTGACGGCACTAGGATGAGAAACATGATGCATGCTTATTTTCATAGCCTTATTAAATATAACACATTTAGGGACTATTTGCAAGACAAAAAACTGCTTTATCCCCTAATTTCAGGTTGTTTTTTAGTGACCACTACTACCAAAACCACCGAGTCGAGCAATTTGTCCTACTTCGTCATCCGTCGTTTTATAAAAGGGCATAAAAATGCCTTGTGCGATACGTTCACCCTTCTTAATGGTGACTGGTGAATCAGTGATGTTGATGAGTGGAACCATGATATGACCTTCGTTGTCAGGATTCCCGTAATAATCAGCATCGACTACGCCAACTGAATTTGACATCATGAGTCCCCGTTTGATAGCAAGCGAAGATCGTGGAAAAATAAAGAGGGCTTCGTTCTTTGGCATCATCGCTTTGACACCTGTAAAAATGAGTTTGATCTCTTTGGGAAGGATGGTGACATCTTCAATCGCGGATAAATCATAGCCAGCTGAGTTTTCAGTCGCTCGTTTAGGAATGATCGGATTTAGATGGGCATATGTGGTGACAATTTCAAATTTTCGCATGGCTTTCTCCTTAGGTTTTATGTTCATTGTCATCCTTCATGCGAGGATGGCTAGCTTTATATTTTTCTTTGATGGTCTCACTGGTAACATGCGTATAAATCTGAGTACTCTTTAAATGCGCGTGGCCCAGTAGTTCTTGAACCACTCTTAAATCTGCCCCATGGTTTAATAGTGTGGTTGCAAACGCATGTCTAAGCATATGGGGATGCAAATGATATGTCTCTCCTGCTTTGGCTAAAATGGATTTAATGATGACTTCAAGTCCTCGTACCGAAAGAGGAGATCCTTTATAACTGATGAAGACATGAAGATTATGAACGTCATGCCCTTTAGAAAGCAAAATAGGCCTTGTATAAGTCAGATAATGTTTCAAATCATCACTGAGTTTTTGATGAACAGGTACATAACGATCTTTGGATCCTTTACCGTGGATTAAGATCTGTTTTCGTTCGAGTTGAAGATCCCTGATGGTCATGTCGATTATTTCGCTTGCTCTGAGTCCACAACTAAAGAGTAGGTCTAGGATGACATAGTTGCGAAATCCTAGGGGGGTTAAGCGATCGATGGATTTAAAGAGATGATCGATTTCATCATCTTCGATAATCTTAGGTAGTTTTCTTGGAATTTTTGGTGTTTTAAGATTTGTGAAAATATTCGTATCGATCAATTTTCTTTCAATTAAAAAATCATAAAATGTTCGAAGTGAAGAGATTTTCCGAGCGATGGATTTTCTCTCATAGTTTTCTGCTTCAAGAAAGGATAGATAGTGTCTTGCTAAACGCTCTCTTGTCGCATCCATAAGACCATCTGCTAATTCTTCACGCAATAAAAAATGTTCAAAGTCACGGATATCTCTTTGATAGTTTTTAATCGTGTGCTCTGAATAATTGCGTTCGATTAACAGGTGGTTAGAAAACAATTCCACTGGATTCAATCAAGAACCTCCATAAATTCGTTTAGTGCCGCTAAGGCACGATCAGCATAAAGTGATTTTCGATCTTTCTTTTTATGTTTGTAATCAAGGGCTGGTAATAAGCCTAAGTTCGCGTTCATCGGGACAAAGGATTGATTAGGTGTCGAAATATAGTGAGCCATCGCACCTATCATCGTTTCCTTAGGGAATGGCTTTAATATGCCTTTTTTATGCCGTAATACGAGTTGAATTGCAGCATTCAAACCTGAAGCCGCACTCTCCACATACCCTTCTACACCGCTGATTTGACCTGCAAAAAAGAGATTGGGATAGAGGGTAGATTGATAGGATGCATTAAGGATTTTGGGGGACTCAAGATAGGTGTTTCGGTGCATGACACCATAGCGTAAAATCGTAGCATTCTCTAATCCTGGGATCATGTGAATGACTCTCTTTTGTTCATCCCAGGTAAGATGAGTTTGAAAACCAACAATGTTATACATGCTCTTCGCTGCATCATCTTGTCTGAGTTGAACGACGGCATAAGGACGCTTCTTGCCTTCTTGTTCGAGACCCACAGGCTTCATGGGTCCATATAGAAGCGTTTCTTTCCCTCGTTCAGCCATCACTTCAAAGGGCATACAGCCTTCAAAGACATTATTTTCAAAGTCTTTAATTTCTACTTTTTTCGCATTGATGACCGCATCGTAGAAGGCGTGATATTCCTCTTCAGTCATGGGACAATTGATATACGCAGCTTCACCCTTATCGTATCTACTTTTTAGATAAGCGATGTCCATATTGATGGTTTTCGCATCAATAATCGGAGCAATCGCATCAAAAAAATGGAGATGATCAAGGTGAAAGAGTTCTTGAATAGATGATGAGAGTGATTCTGATGCTAAGGGTCCAGCACACACCATCGTGATCTGATTGGGATCTAATGAAGTGAACTCGTCGTAAATCACTTCAATGAGTGGATGTTGATGGATTTTTTCTTCAATATAAGATGAAAAAAGCACACGATCCACTGCAAGTGATGAACCTGCGGGGACTTCAGCGACATGAGCCGCTTCCATGATGAGTGATCCTAAGCGACGCATTTCTTCTTTGAGTAATCCCACTGCGTTATGGATGTCATTTGAACGCAATGAATTGGAGCAGACCAGTTCAGCGAATGATCCAGTTTGATGAGCAGGTGTCATCTTTTTAGGACGCATTTCATAAAGTTTTACGGGTATACCGTGTCGTGCTAATGTGTAAGCTGCTTCTGATCCTGCAAGGCCCGCACCAATAATTGTTACCATGAAATCACCATTTCTATCTTATCATAATTTTTGGTTAAACTTTAAAGAAAAAAGGCGTAAATTACGCCTTAGCTTCACCCTTCACCCAAGTAAACCTTTCAAAGAAAGGTGCTAACTTGACATGAACATCTTTGACGACAAAGAAGATGATCAGCGAATTAAAAGGGATTAAGGCCATGCGAAGCACAAGCAAGCTTAAGGTTGTTTCACTGCCAAAGTAAACAAACGATGCAAGCGTATTGTTTAAGTTCACAAATAAGTAGGTTAAGGGAACGACCCAAGCAAGTTTAAATACTGAGTAACGTTTATATAAGATTAACCCAGGAAGGAAACCCCAAATCACTGGACCCAAAGCATAGAGGGGCATATAGGTTCCCCCACTCATGAACAGTCCAATCGCGTCTGCGACAAAACCAATCGCTGCGCCATAACCAGGACCTAAAATGATGCCTCCTAAAATGACTGGAATGGCATAGAAAGGGAGTCCAAAAAACTGAATGTTCAACACGAACTTGAAGAAGACATCAATAGCGACACTGACCGCAGCTAATGATGTGGCAAAGACGATTTTTTGAAGCGGTGAATATGTTTTCATGAAAAAAGACCTCCTGTCATGAGGTCCACTATAATTGCTTACAGCGGACGCATTAGAAAACCGCCACTTTCGTGTTCGTTCTAACCCGTCATCCCATGGTTAGACACTTTACGCTTTCTAATTACTCTGCATTTGTATTATACCCATATTTTGGGGTTTTGTCTTTATAAATACATAAATTAAGTTAGGATAGGTTCCAGTCAATCGGTTCAATCCCTTTTGAGATAAGAAATTGATTGGTTTTTGAAAAGGGTTTTGATCCAAAAAAACCGCGATGCGCAGATAGAGGTGAGGGGTGAGGTGACTTAATAATGAAATGCTTATTCGTATTTAGATATGGGATAAACTTTTGAGCATGTGCTCCCCAGAGAATAAAAACTAAAGGCTGTTCTTTTTGATTGAGCCACTTAACAGCTTCTAGTGTAAATGTTTCCCAACCTTGATTTTGATGGCTCATCGGTTGATGAGCAACCACGGTTAACACCGTATTGAGAAGAAGAACACCTTGTTTAGCCCAATGGGTCAAATTTCCTGTCGTTGGATAGGGTATACTCAGATCTTGGGTTAATTCTTGATAGATATTCTTTAATGAGGGTGGATAATCTCCCTTTTCAACACTAAATGATAATCCATGGGCTTGTCCTATATTATGATAAGGATCCTGTCCAATGATGACAACTTTGACCTGATCGTAAGGCGTCAATTTAAAACATGCCATCCGTGATTCTTTAGGTGGCAACACCAAATGCTTTTTATCTTCTTCTTTTAGAAAGGCTACTAGTTTTTGAAAATAAGGTTTTGTCAGTTCTTGATCAATTAGTTCTTGCCAGGTCATAGGCGTTTATCCTTTGGCTTTCTGATGACTTTAATTAATATGATAAGAATCACAATATTCGTGAGAATAAGCGCTAAGAAGACTGGATTTTGCACTAAAATCATGGCAAACAGAATGACAAAACCTACTTTAGGAATGGTCAATGAGACCTTGCCCAAAACATCACCTGTTGTCAAATCTGTTGGATTGCCATAGGCGTCATTCCATTGGTCATATTCACCCTCATTATTCGCAGTACCATAAGTTTTGATGATAGTATTTTCCCCATCAGTGATGAGTTCACCTAGATAATGGGTCACAACATTTTTTTCATAGATGATATTCCCTTCATCATCTTCATGAATCGTGGGCAGGTAAGCATAAAAACTGATGATATCACCAGGTTCTAAAGAGGATTCATTCGCTTTAGTCACGATCACTATATCGTTGACATTGATCACGGGTTCCATACTTCTTGAAACGACTACAAATCCCTTAAACCCAATGATGTCTATCGTTTTATCAGGTGCAAAAAGTTCTAAAAGAATCGAGATCAAAAGAAGACCTGAGATCAGGTAAAAGAGGATGTTACCACCAATTTTTAGTGTTTTCTTCATGTCTTGTTTCTCCTAATAAAAGAACCTTTCACGGAGAAAAGGTTCACTTTTTGGCTTGAGGTTTACGGATGTAATAGTAATAGATAAGAGTTAAGATGATGCCTTGAATTGCAAGAAGTGAGACAAATCCACGAGGTGTCGATCCTACATAATAGATGGTCCCAAAGGTAGATGCTTTTCGTACATAGGTTCCTATAACTTCAGCTTCACTATACGTATTTTCGATGTAATAACCGAAGGTTGTTTCTAGTTCACGTCTGGATTCATTAATCGAAACCACTTGTTCTACCCAATAAAGGTCAGTCCCAAATTTGCCATAAACAACAATGCGATCGCCAACTTCGATGTCGTCAAACTTGAACTTCTTCGCATAGATCACTTCAGCAAGCAGCTCTTGATCGAGTTCTTGTGTGTTGGGGATGGCTAATATTCGATTCCCACCATATAGGTCAATGGCTCGATGCTCAACAACCATCGGAATGATGCTGTAAATGGTGTGTAAAATGGCTAATACTGTGGCTACCCAGAAAAACGTCTTAAAGGTCTTTTTAATCTTTTCTTTTCGACCTAATGATTTTTTGACTTCATCGACTGCAGTGACGACTGTATCTTGAAGTTTTAATCGATGAATCAGTTCTTCAGTTGTCAAAAAATCTTGCATGCGATCACGTCCTAAGCTTCCTTATTCTCTTGCTGGATCGCTTCTTTCTTTCCTGATTTGACGATATAGACAATGGCACCAATAACGATTACGTTAACAGCAATAGCAGCAATGCCAAATGGACTCTTCAAAAAGTTCACAAATACACCTAATTGAGGGATCTTAAATCCATAGACACCAATAACGTCTTCTTCTTGTAATATCCACGTATCTGGGACATCGCTACCATAGCGATTGGTTCTAAAGACTAAATCACCTTCGGTGTTTTCGGTGATGGAATAGATATAGTGTGTGATGATTTCTTTGGTGCCATCATAATTGATATCGGCTTCAAAGGTGATAATGTCTCCCACTTCGAGGTTGTCGACGTTTGGGTTATAGACAATGACCATGTCATCCACATTGATCACAGGTTCCATACTTTCGGTGATGACGACAAAGGGTTTAAATTGAAAGACTTTGATCGTCATATCAGGAATAAACAATTCCAGCAAAATATAGAGGATCAACAATCCTGAAATGAAGAAAAACA
>CALMNM010000045.1 GCA_937868795.1 uncultured Acholeplasma sp. | reverse complement strand
CGATGGATGACCATGGGCATGGGACTCATGTCGCGGGTATCATTGCTGCTGCAAACAACACAGAAGGGATTGTCGGTGTCGCCTATAATACCAAAATTATGGCGATTAAAGCGGGTATGTCAAGTGGTTATTTCACTCAAGACAGCATTGCTGAAGCCATCCTTTATGCGTATGATATGGGTGCAGATGTCATTAACATGTCTTTCGGTGGATCTGCAGTGTCTATTGCAGTTCAAGATGCACTGATGACGGCTTATACTCGTGCCGTTCTTGTTGCGTCTGCGGGTAACAGTGGATTACCTAATCAACCGACAGATTTTTATCCTGCAGTTCCTAATTATCCTGCAGCTTTATCCTATGTCATTGGTGTCATGAGTGTAGGTCAAACAGGTGTTGAATCTGCCTTTAGCAACTGGGATGTTAAACTCTTTAACTCAGTTGAATATGAAATTTATGCACCAGGCGAACAAATTCTTTCCACATTACCCAATGATCAATATGCTGCTTGGAGTGGTACATCGATGGCTGCACCAATCGTTTCCGGTATAGCTGCACTTATTAGAAGTGCATATCAAGATCCTGATGTTTATCCCAATAAGTTCATCATGGGTCAATTAACAGCAACATCAGAAACTTATGCAACATGTGCAAGCCCAAGTCGTCATACGGTCATGGGAGGACCACATAATGTGCCTGCGATTGTTGATGCGTATCTAGCGCTCACTAAGTTACCTAAGCCTGATATTAATCTTTATAATTATTATTTCTTCGATTCTGAAACTATCGCTTCTGAAAACAATGGTGATGGTATCATTGATGCAGGTGAAACTATTGATTTAGGATTAGTACTCCGTAATCGTTGGGGCATGAGTAAAGATACAGTGGTGACTTTAGATACGTTAACTACTGGTGGAGTCACATCACCTTACATTGAGTTCTTAACGAATGATCTAAACTTTGGAAGTGTGGGTACATATTCAACAAAAGATATGCTGCTACGTGAAGGTTCAATTGTAAAAGGTGTTGAAACACCCTTTAGAATCAAAGTAGCATCAAGCACGCCTAATGATTATATTATTCGGTTGAATGTCACTGGAACATATTCTAATGGACTTGATCTTACGGATACAGAAGTATATTCATTTGAAACAACCATCGAAATGACTGTTAGAAATGGGTTTATTCTACCTAATATTGTCAAAGAACATATGGTTTTAACTAAGGATAATTACTATATTATTCCTAACAGTATGGTGATTCAAGCAGGAGCAACAGTCACTGTTGAACCGGGAACTAAGATTCAATTTTGGTCTAATGATCCAGAAGATGCTTATTGGGAATCCTCAATCGTTTATTTAAGAGTTGAAGGCAAGTTCATTACTCAAGGCACTGAAGAGGAACCAGTAAAAATTTTCCCCTTGATGTGGCCCCCTGTTCAAACAACGATAC
>CALMNM010000044.1 GCA_937868795.1 uncultured Acholeplasma sp. | reverse complement strand
GTGTTAGCTCCATTAGGGTCGACGATGACCACACCACTAATAAAAACATCCTTCTTTTGAATACCATAACGATACTGATGATAGTTAGACACTTCATAGAAGGCATTGTCATGCACTTTTTGATCAAAAGCTTCTTCACTCAAAAAGTGATAATCAACATCTTGTACCTCATGAGTTCTCATGGGTCTTGTTGTTGTCGTAATGCATTTCTTATATTGATATTTTTGATAGAGTTTCTTCGCGATTTCGGTTTTTCCGCTCGCACTAGCACCCACGAGTACAATCATTTAACTCACGTCCTTCTCTAGGCAATTATAACATGAATACATGAGATTTTTGACATCTTTGGTACAATAGAAATAGGCAACAAATCAGGAGGCAGTCTATGATACTTTACGAATCTAATGATAAGCATTTCCATATCCGGACGACAGAACGCAAGGACAGTGCTCTCATCCATGCATTCATCAAAAAGCTTTCCATCTATGAAAAACTAGAAAATCATATGGTAGCAACCGTCCATGATATCGAAACATCCATATTTGATTTCAAACAAGCGCATGTGATCCTCGCTGAAGTGGATCATAAGCCTGTTGGGTTTGCCCTATATTTTTTCAACTACTCGACTTTTTTAGGGAAAGCAAATCTTTTTCTTGAAGATATCTTTATCGATGAAGCCTATCGCCATCAGGGTTATGGGAAAAAATTATTTTATGTTCTCGCGGATATCGCAGTAAAAAACAATTGTTCACGTTTTGATTGGATGTGTCTCAACTGGAATAAGCCTTCGATTGCTTTTTATGAATCCTTAGGCGCTAAACCACTCTCGGATTGGATCACATATAGACTATCATTTGATGCATTAGATAAAGTAGCACGTCGCTTGAATCAAGAGGACTAAATAAATATTTATTATTTTAACATTTTTAAGCAAAACCCTTGCAAATTATATACCCCCCGGGGTATTATATTGGTGGAATATAAAGCCAATGAGGTGACGAGTATGAAATGTGAACCCACATTGATTCATCGTATCAAACGTGCCCAAGGACAGCTTCAAGGTATTGCGCATATGATGGAAAATGAAACAGCATGTATGGATATTGTCACGCAGCTAAAAGCTGTGCGTGCAACCATTGATAAGACCATTGGGTTACTTACGACCAATAACTTAATTCAAACCATCGAGCAAAATAACGATATTAAGCTTGAAAATATTCATGAAGCTCTCGAACTCGTCGTCAAAAGCATCAAGTAGGAGGTTATCATGTTTCAATTCCATGTCGAAAAAACATCAGAAACATCATTAATTGACACCATCAAACATTGGGATCTGCTCATTGCTGGTGGCGGTCCCGCGGGTTTAAATGCCGCACTCTACGCTAAAAGAAAAGGGTTAACCGTCGGTGTCATCACTGCAGAAATCGGTGGTCAATTACACAACACCTCAACGGTTGATAACTACTTAGGTTATCAATGGATTGAAGGTAAAGACTTATCAAATAAGTTTCTTGATCACATCAATAGCTTAGAGATTCCCATCTTCAAGGGCTCACGAATTCAGTCCGTTGAACAGGTAAATCAAGATTTTAAAGTTGTATTATCCGATGGTAAATCACTCTTAACCAAAACAGTTTTAGTTGCAACAGGTGGAGCCCCAAGAATGCTACATGTTCCTGGTGAACAAAAGTTAGCCAATAAAGGTGTATCCTATTGCACAACATGTGATGCCCCCTTCTTCAAAGATAAACATGTCATTGTTGCTGGTGGGGGAAACAGTGCAGCGGAAGCCGTCATAGACCTCGTACCTTGGGCAAGTAAAATCACTGTTGTCCATCGCAGCCAATGGCGTGCCGATCAGATTTTACTTGAGAAGCATAAAGCCATTGACAAACTCACTGTTCATCTCAACACACAGATACTTTCCGTGTTAGGAGATGACAAAATGACAGGTGTTCATGTCCTTGATAAAACGACAAATCAAACCTATGACATTGCAGCTGATGGTCTATTCATTGAAATCGGAACCGTTCCAAAAAGCGATTGGATCAAACATCTAGTTGCCGTCAATGAACAAAATGAAATCATCGTCGATCAGCAACAAATGACAAACATCCCAGGTATCTTTGCTGCTGGAGATGTGACGAATCAACCTTTCAAGCAAATTATTATTTCTGCTGCTGAAGGAGCGAAAGCTGCTTTAGCGATTACTCAATATCTCAATCAAACATATAAAGGAGCATAAGTATGGAAAGACTACTCAATCAAGAATTACAGAATCAAATCAAGCAATTTTTATCCCCCATGAAAGAACACGTGACCCTTGTTCTTTTCACGCAAGAAAGTCCTTGTGACACATGTAATGAAACAAGACAATTATTGTCAGAAATCGCTGAACTAAGCGATAAACTCAGTTTTGTAGAAAAAGATTTATCATTAGATATTGAAGATGCTGATAAGTATGGCATCACCTTAACACCCAGCTTTGTTATGCTTGATCATGAAGGTAACTATCGCGGAGTAAAATTCAATGGTATTCCTGCTGGTCATGAAATCAATTCATTCTTAACTGCGATTATTGATATGTCAGGTGTTGATTTTGGATTTGATCAAAAGACACTTGAACGTATTAGAAAAATCAATAAGCCTGTCAATATTAAGGTGTTTGTCACATTGAGTTGCCCACATTGCCCAGGTGCTGTATCATCAGCGCATCGTTTAGCGATGCTCAACTCCAATATTGAAGGTGAAATGATTGAAGCACAAACCTTCTATGAATTGTCTGAGCAATATAATGTTTCTGGTGTCCCCAAGATTGTCATTAATGAACAGTATGAACTTCTTGGTAATCAACCCATTGAAGCATTCTTAGATCACCTCGAAAAATTATAATAAAAAAAGGATTTCCAGTCCAACGATTGGAAATCCTTTTTATTATTTGATATTCATCTTTAATATCGATTCGCCACCATCGACAATACCGGTATCTTGAAAACCATATTTCGTATAGAATTTATACGGTTGTTCACCTTCTGTATGACACGACGTATAAAGCATCTTGATTCCATCGGCTTTGCATTTCTCAACGATTTGGTCTAAAACCTGTCTTCCATACCCTTTTTGTTGGTAATCTTTTGACATCATGAAACGCCATAAGAAATAAGCAGGACGATCTTCAACGGGGATGTCATCATCCCATAAAGCAATCATTACAAACCCGATAGGTTTGTTCCCTAAGGTAATGACTCTTGGCCAAGCTCTTTTGTAGTTGATATAGGCTTGTGCGATGGAAATGGCATTGGGAGCAACACATTGTTTTTGGTAATCGGTCAACGTGTCAGACATTCTAATGACGTCATCAAAATTCTTATCTGTGACTTTTTTTAAATGAATCTTAGACATATACATTCCTCTTTTCTATTTTTTATATGTGATCTCTTTTAATAAGATCTTCAATAACTTCTCTTTCTTGTATTAAACGATCTTTCCCTTTGTGAAGCATGACAACTGCTGGTTTTAATGTTTTGTTAAAATTATTTACTAGAGAGTGCTCATAAGCTCCAGCATTTAGAAATGCAATCGTATCTCCGGCGACAAGCTTTGGAAGATGCGCTTGTTCAATCATGAGATCCGTGGATTCACATGCTTGCCCAACAATGGTATAAGTTTCACTTGGATTTTCGATGCGATCGATAAGCATCGCTTGATACTTAGCCTGATATAAAGCGACCCTTAAATTTTCTGTCATACCTCCATTGATTGCAACCAATGGATATTGCATGCCTTCTTTTATGATTCCTACAGTATATAAGATGAGTGCTGTCCCTCCAACGATATACCTTCCAGGTTCAATGCTAAGGTGTGGATTGATGAGATTCATTTCTTTCGATAATCTCTGTATTTTTTTTATAATGGGAGCCATAAAATCTTGAATCGTCATCGGATGATCATCATCGGTATACTTAATCCCAAATCCACCGCCAACATTAAGTTCTTTCACGTCAATATGATAGATATCTTTAAGCAATTTCATATACTTAAACATATAATCAATCGCTTCCAAATGATAAGCATTCGTCATCAGTTGAGATCCTATATGAAAATGAAATCCCATGAATGATAGATATTTTGCCTCTGAAAGGATGGAAATCATCACATCCAGCCAATGATCTAAATCAATGCCGAATTTTGATTGATGATGCCCAGTTGTAATATTCTTATGCGTCTTAATATCACTAACTTTTGGAATCACACGAATGAGAATTTGAAGTGGAATCCGTTTTTCGTTTGTATAATCTTTGATGAACTGTAGTTCTTGCAA
>CALMNM010000043.1 GCA_937868795.1 uncultured Acholeplasma sp. | reverse complement strand
TAAGTCATGAGACCAAAGAAACAAAACTTTATCGTGGGGTACCCCTTAAAAAAGATACTCCACAAAAAACAATATTCAATTATCATACGAAGACACACAATCTAGATCTACTAGAAGATATGACCCCTTATGCGATGACATCACTTGTATTGATGGTTGTAGGTGTCATCATGATTCTGCTTTTCACCGGGGGTTATCTATGATTAGACCCTATCAAGCAACAGATTGTCAAATATTAGCATTATGTGATCCATGTTTAAATACTCACCAAACATTTATTTGGCTTAATGACCACAAAGTTCTCGGTTTTCTTGTGATTTCTAGAGTAGAATCAGAGATCTATATTCACCATTATGTGTTAAATGAAACGATCGATCCTGTTGTAGGAATACCTCGGTTGATGGAGGATCTTCAACAAAGTTTTAAACATGAAGATATTTATTTTCTTCATCAATAATCTAGTGTAAGCTTTTCTTAAGAGTGATTGGATGAATACTCTTTTTTTTATTCACTTAGCTCGATGTTTTGTGGTAGAATATGAACACAATATCATGAGGGGAATAGAGGATGAAACAGAATAGAAATCATGAATATCATGCAGAAAAAGCAACTAAATTAGCTCGTCTTTATGAGGTTATCGGATATCCACTTAAGGATGAGAACATCGCGCTTCAAGCGATCACCTGTTCAAATTTTGCTAAAGAGTATAATGATTGTTCAACGGATAAAATTTATGAACATGATGGACTGGCTGTTGTTGGAGATGCGATATTGAAATCAGTCCTATCTATCGATGCTTTTTTAGCCGATATAACGATCACTGAAGGTGATCTAACCAATCAAAAAAAGGCGATTGAAAACAACGCCTCTTTACAGTCTTTAGGGATTCAGATGAATTTGCCAGATATCCTTTTTTATGCGAATACCGATCTTCAAGGAAAGAAAAAGATAGCAACTGCTATGGAAGCCATCATCGGTGCGATTTATTTCAGCCACGGCTTTGATGCATGTATCGATTTTATCCATCGTTATATGCCTAATTGTAAAGTAACGGAGTAATCTAATGAAGCTTGTCATTATTTTTGGTCCTCATGCAGTGGGGAAAATGACGGTGGGTCAAGCCTTAAGTCAAAAAACAGGAATTCCACTTTTTCATAATCACGTGAGTATCGAACTTTCGACCGAACTTTTAGGTCCATTTAATGAAAAGCAAATGGCATTATCAGGAGCACTAAGAGATGTCGTTTTTGATCATGTCGCCAAAGCTCATCAACAAGGATTAATCTTTACGTTTATGTGGGCACTTGATGAAAAAGCCGATGAAGATTACTTAAATCACCTCGAGAAGCGTTTTGTTGCTGAAGGAGCAGATGTCTATTATATTGAGTTAGAAGCGGATAAAGACGTACGTTTTGCACGTAATCAAACCGAAAATCGTCTTAAGCATAAAGCAACTAAACGGAACCTTGACGTCAGCAATCATCTTTTTACAAGTCTTGAAGCAAAATATCGCTTGAATTCTTATCCTGGTGAAATTAAGAAAGAGAATTATCTTAAGATTAATAATACAGATCTAGAACCTGAACAAGTGGCTGAACGCATTATCCAACATTTTGATTGGAATTAAGGGGGATTATATGAAGAAAAAATTAGGAATTTGTCTAACCGGAGGAGGAGCGAGAGGTGCGTATCAAGCAGGAGCCCTCAAGGCGCTTCATGAAGCCAACATTCTTGATGATGTCTATGCGTATGCAGGGACATCGATTGGTGCTGCAAATTCCGCATGCTTAGTCTCCACATCTGTAGATCAACTCAAAGAGATATGGTTTTCTATTCCGTCTGATGCATTAAAGCATGAAAAGCCTTTATTATCGCGATTACTCGAAGATAAATTAAAAGCGATTGATCAGGGAATCTACTCCATGGATACATTTTCATCGACCATGATGAAATATATCGATCAAGATAAACTCGCGAAAACACGCGTTTACGTCACAGTATCCGATGGGGGTGATGAGTCAAAGGGTTTGATGGAATTGGTGAAATCATCTTATCGTCACTATTTGAGAAAAGACTCCAAAGTCATCTATTTACCTCT
>CALMNM010000042.1 GCA_937868795.1 uncultured Acholeplasma sp. | reverse complement strand
CCCTGTGAACTGATGAACGACTGCACCGACACCACTTACGAGAAGTCCAGCAGTACCAGCTAAGACTAATGGAATACCAACACCACCAAAAGGAGTTAACATTCCACCAATAACAACAGCAGCTGCAGAATAAGTCATCGTATCAACGATCCATGAGGGATAAGACGTTAAGGATTCAGCATCTTTTTCTAAAACAATCCAGTTTGTTTCATAGTCGGTATAGGTTTGTCTGTATAACGTTGTAAGACCTTTTTTACCTAACCGATAATCATAGACAAGCGATGCAGAGAGTAAATCTTCTGATGGAACGTTAGGCATATAGAAGTAAGCATAAGCGTTTAATTCATCATCGACTTCGATATAGGTGAGTGACCATACACGTTGTGTCGAGATGACTTCGCCTGTATCTAAGTTCCAAATGGTATACCCACTCCAGGGTTTAGCCCATGCATTGCCATCGGTTAAGACGAAATCATCGTTTTCACCATAGGTTAAATAAATATAGTGTTCATCATCTTCGGTGTAGTAATAGGCTTGTTCGAAATCATCCAAGAATGAATCATCGGTAAAAGATACATCTAAGATTTCATAATAATAGAAACCATAATACGTGATATAGACTGTGACATCCGTTCCATCGTAGGAGATGTCGACTGTGCCATAGTCTTGATCATCAATATAGATGGATTCATCCTGGTTAAAGGGTGTGCCAAGTGTTTCTGGTAGAGATTCAAGCGTGTTTGCTGATTCTCCGATGTTATTCGATGCAAGAATCGTGAAATCAAAGACTTCTTCATTTAAATCTTGATTCATCTGAAAGACGATTTGACCACGTTGAGAAAAGGAAAGCCCATCATCGAGTTGAATGTAAATCTGTAAATACATGGATTTGTATGTGCCGAAGTTGAAGAGATCCCCTGTACCATCATCGGCATATAACGTAGAATCTTCAACATCGGATTCCCACTCAAGCATAATGGTATCTTGCAAGTTTATCTTATCGACTTCTTGCCATACCATCACTCGTGAGAATGTGCCTGTCGTAAATGAGCCTGAAGGATAATCAAAGATCGTGTGTTCATCATCGAAGTAGATTTCGAGATTGTCGAATTCAATCTTCTTGATTTCAGAGATTAAATAATAACGACCAAGACCATACGTCAATGTCCAATCATCAAAGTCGGAAAAGAGATTTTGTTCATCAATCGTGGTTGCATAGGTCTTTGGTGCGACTAAGATGATCGCAAGAACTAAGATGACAACCGACAATAATTTTTTCATAGACTACCTCCGACCTTTATGACCTTTAATTTTT
>CALMNM010000041.1 GCA_937868795.1 uncultured Acholeplasma sp. | reverse complement strand
TACTCAAAGGGATTACGGGTTCAGGAAAAACCGAAGTCTATCTTGAATTGATGAAACACGTGAAAAACATGGGTAAGAAAACCTTGTTACTCGTTCCTGAAATTCAACTGATCACCCCCATGGCAGAGCGTTTACTAAGCCATCAATTCGATGTTGCCATCTATCATTCTGCACTTTCCAAGGGTGAACGCTATGATCAATATCGACGAATCCAACAAGGAAACATTTCCGTTGTTTTAGGGACACGAAGTGCGATTTTCCTACCTATCCATGATCTTGGTCTGATCATCATCGATGAAGAGCATGATGAAAGTTATCATCAGAGTGAAGGTGTTATGTATGATGCTAAAGAATTAGCAAAAATTAGAGCATCTTACCATCATGTACCCCTCCTCTACGGAAGTGCAACACCATCGATTGTCACGATGTATGAGGCACTTCATGGAAAGATGACCTTACTCGAATTGACCCAAAGACCAGCCCAACTACCCCTACCTAAACTTACCTTTGTCGATATGAAGAAAGAACTAAAAGAGAAACATCTCTCCATTTTCTCAAGACCCCTTATCGCTGGATTGAAAGATCGTCTTGAAAAAAAGGAACAAGCCATTCTATTTTTAAATCGAAAAGGTTATGCACCTTTTGTTTTATGCAGGGCATGCGGCGAAGTCCCCCAATGTCCTCATTGTGATGTATCCCTTCGATTTTATAAAGATAAAAAAATATTAAAATGTCCATATTGTGGGTTTGAAAAAGACTTTACAGCGACATGCGACACCTGTGGTGAACCTAAAGTAAAGGAAGTAGGGGTTGGCATTGAGTACGTTGAAGAACAGTTAAAAAAGGTACTACCTCAAGCGCGTGTTTTAAGACTTGATCGCGAAATGACGACGACAAAACATGCCCATGAGATTATTTGGCATGATTTTCACAAAAAGGAAGCAGACATTTTGATAGGGACACACATGGTCACCAAAGGATTAGACTTTCCTGGTGTCACCCTAGTTGGAGTATTAATGAGTGATCTTTTACTCAAAGTGCCATCCTACCAAAGTATTGAACGTGCATTCATGTTATTGACACAAGCTACAGGACGCTCAGGACGAGCGCTAAAGGGAGAGGCGATCATCCAAGGGTATGATCTGGATCACTACGCCATCAAGGCGGTCGAAAAAGGATATGATGCGTTCTATCATGAAGCGATTCAGACAAGAAAACTACTCGGTTATCTTCCTTTTAAGAACACATCACAACTTCTTTTTGAAGGAAAAGGATTCTTAAAGACATATCAAAAAGCATTCCTCATGAAAAAAAATCTCGAAAAGCTTGGGTTTACTGTTTTAGGACCCACGCAAGCCCTCATTAAAAAAATCAAAGATCAGTACCGTTTTACCTTAACACTAAAGTATGAACTTCTAGATTTAGCCCCTCTATTTTCCATCATTCAACGACATCAAGAAGAGGATATACGCATACGCTTTTCACCCGTTTTAGATCAATGGTAGGTGAGTTTATGAATATTATTTTTATGGGAACCCCTGAGTTTGCGGTTCCAATCCTTGACATGCTCCACTTGAATCATCACGTTCTCATGGTAGTCACACAACCCGATAAGCCCGTGGGTCGAAAAAAGGTGATGACACCATCACCCGTGAAAGTGAAAGCGTCCCTCCTCGGTATCCCCGTTTTTCAACCGGATAAACTTAAAGAGGACTATCAATCTTTAATTCAAATGAAACCCGATTTACTCGTGACTGCAGCCTATGGTCAAATGTTACCTAAAGCACTTTTAGATGCTGTGACCTGTTTAAACGTGCATGGCTCTTTACTCCCCAAATACCGCGGTGGAGCCCCCATTCAATACGCTTTATTTGATGGACTAAACGAAACAGGTGTCACGATTATGTATATGGCTTATCAGATGGATTCAGGGGATATTATTAAACAAGCATCACTTCCCATCCTTCCAGAAGATGATTATCAATCTCTTTCGAAACGGTTGTCTCATCTCGGTGCAGTCCTTTTAGAGGATGTCCTCAAAGATATTGAGAAAGGCATGATTAACAGAACCCCTCAAAATCCCAATGACGTCACTTTCGCATATACCCTGAAGCCCAAAGACGAATATCTTGATTTTCATCAAACCACAGATCAAATCATCCACCGAATTCGTGGATTATCGCCAGAACCTGGGGCAACTGCGTGGCTTAAAAACGTCCCCATAAAGTTCTATAAGGCACAGAGAAGTGATATAATAGACATTAAGGCATACCCAGGGACAATCCTTGTATCAAAGAAGCGATTGATCATTAAAACAGGTGATGGCACAATCGAGGTGCTAGAGATTCAAGCGCCTGGGAAAAAACAAATGGCAGTAAAAGATTTTCTCAATGGTCAGACCCTCTTTGTTGAAGGTGACCGATTTGACGAAAGGAGTCATGAAAATGGCTGAAAAAAAGGGGAAGAAATTATTATACACCCGTGCAGAAATGTTTGAGTTAAACAAGAAAATTTTATTAAAGCGTGGCGTAAGCATCGAAGCGATTGCTGAAATCAGTTATAAACAACAATCGAAGTATTCCGATGATGTCTCCAGAGAACTTTGTATCGAATCGGTCGAAAAGATATTATCTCTCCGCGATGTCTTTCACCATGTTCAGCTCGCGTGTGAAATTGACCGACTCGCTGAAGAAGGAAAATTTGAAGGACCGATTCAAGCAATCATTTATGAAGATTTAGGTTTATTTGGAATCGATGAAACGATGGGGCTTGATGTGTCAGGTCTTTACGGCACCATCGGCCAAACCAATTTTGGCGATATCGACGTCAACAAGCATGGCATTGTCAAACGCTTAAATGACGCTGGAAAAGAAGAAGGCATTTGTCACACCTTCTTAGATGATATTGTCGGTGCGATTGCTGCTGCAGCATCCACGCGTGTTGCCCAAGTTTTAAATGAAGAAATCGCCCATGAAGATTCTGGCGTTAAACGTTTTTCAATCTTTGACATCTAAGTAAAAAGGACGATTATTGTGAAGCGAAGACTTAAAGAAAAATGGAATCTAAAAATACTTGGTAAAGGGATCTTTGCCAAGTATTTTGGATTTGAACAAGGCGTCGATATCACCGATGATGTCGCCGTTCTTTTTCGTCGAAATGTCGTCATAAAAAATATTGTCTTCGTGTCGAACTTGATGTATTCCGTCATTTTGTTCGTTTTGTCACTTTCCGTCCATGGACAAGTGACCGATTGGGTTGTTACTTTTATCGCTTTTCCATTGACCTATGTGATCAATAAATTATTGAAGAAACTCATCAACTTAGACCCACATGATAAGACGAAACAATCAGTGGCGATGTATGTCTCTGCATTCTACATCTTTTTCTCATCTATCTTGATTTATGCAAGACTTTATCAAAAAGAGTATTTTGAAACCGCAGCCTACATTTTGATGTATTACGCTATCGTCGTTATTTCGCTTTACCAAGAGCGAAAACTCATGGCACAGTCATTCCAAGGGTTATTAGCATTACTGACACTGATCCATTTTATCTGGACCTACAATATTCAAAAACTGGTTGATAACGAAACGATTATCGAGTTCTTACCACGTTTTGTGACTCTCCCTGAGTTTGGCGATATTGTGCTGCGTACCTTGTTATTTATCCTGTTTTACTTCGTTGTTTATGCGATTGTCTCGATGGGACAATACATGCAAGAAGAACGGAAAAAAGAATTGATCAAGCGACGTCAGGTTCAAGGGGATTTCTCTCATATTGTAGGTGACTTATTCTCTGTGGTGTTTTCAAGTTCTTATACGCTCATGGAAAAACGACATGCTTCCCAAGTTCAACAAATGGCAGTCAAACTTGCGGAATACTATGGACTATCACAACCAAAGATCGAAGCGATGACCCAGTATGCGTTAATCCATCTCCAATACCAAGAAATCAAAAACCTTTTAAATGAGATGAACACCTTCTCAGAACAAACCTATGATGTCTTAAAGGAAAAGACGGAATTAGGATCAAGAATTGCGAAGCGGATGCAGTTGGCACAGAAATGCGAAGACATTGCACGTGCGCATATCGAAGATACCGCCAATGAGAAGTTTCTCAAGGAAATGTTGGTCATTCAACCAGAAATCGAATCACAGATCATTTTACTTGCTGATTTATACATCACGATGCGTGGTCCTAAATCATACAAACGTCCTATGGCTCACAGTATCGTCTTAAAGTCATTTCAAACCGATTTAGGTCATTATTTTGATTATGATTTAAAAGAACGTTTCTTGAAATTCCATGATGAATTTAGTGAGATGTATAATAATTTCTAAACCATCCAAGATCTGGTTAAAACACTTGACATTTAACGATTCATCATGTATCCTAATGAAGGATTAATTCAATCACACTTATTAAGAGCTACCGAGGCCAGTGACCGATGACGTAGCAGCAACCTATTTGATTAGGTGCTTCACACGAGGGGTTAGTGACCCATCAATAAGGACAAATACCTATAGGCGTTTCTCCTTTGAGAAGCGCTCATTTTTATTGAAAGAGAGGAACATTTATGTTTCGTTTATTTAGTAGTGAATCGGTGACCGAAGGTCATCCTGATAAAGTAGCAGATTATATTTCTGATAGCGTCTTGGATGCTGTTTTAACCCAAGATCCTCATGCAAGGGTCGCATGTGAAACAGCAGTCACCACGGATTATGCGCTTCTGTTTGGTGAAATCACTTCCAAAGCTACCATTGATTTCGAAGCGGTCGTTAAAGAAGCCATCCGTGATATCGGATACAATAAAAAAGAATACGGATATAATGCTGATGATGTCGTGGTCGATGTGAGAATCAAACCTCAATCCGCTGATATAGCTTTAGGTGTTGATGAACAAGAAAACAAAGAACAAGGTGCAGGAGACCAAGGTTTGATGTTTGGTTATGCCACCAATGAAACCATCACCTTGATGCCTTTACCCATCTATCTAGCCCATCGTTTAGCAGAACGCTTAAGTTATGTAAGAAAAAACCAAATCATCGAAGGTCTTCGTCCCGATGGAAAAACACAAGTCACGGTTGCCTATAACGAAAAGAATCAACCTGCATATATCCATACCGTGGTATTATCCACTCAACATGACGAATTTTGGGACCAAACTGACTTGAAAAAAGCGGTGATGGAACACGTCATTAAACCAGTGCTTGCTGGATATGATACCAAGGATACCATTTATCAAATCAATCCTACAGGACGCTTTGTTATCGGTGGACCCCACGGGGATGCGGGACTCACAGGACGAAAGATTATTGTGGATACCTACGGTGGCTATGCACGTCATGGTGGAGGAGCTTTTTCTGGTAAAGATGCCTCGAAAGTGGATCGAAGTGCTGCTTACATGGCGCGTTATATCGCGAAAAATATCGTAGGATCAGGTATTGCCGACCAATGTGAAATTCAAATTGCGTATGCCATCGGGGTTGCTAAACCAGTTTCCTTAAGAATAGACACCTTTCAAACAGAACGTGTACCCTTAGATCTTATCTATGATACAGTCAATGCTCATTTTGACCTAAGACCGGCACAAATCATAAAAACCCTTGATTTAAAACGTCCTATCTTCAAAAAGACAGCTGCTTATGGTCATTTTGGTAGAGAAGACCAAGACTTTACATGGGAAAGACTCGATAAGATTGCAATCTTTAGAAATCTATTATAAAATAGAGACTAAGGTGATGAAATGGACAATTTGCAAAAGCTTGAAGAACGGCGTTTAGAACTACTTAAAGATTATGGAAAAGAACAGAAAAAAGCCATTTTGTTTTTGGTTGCAGGGTTACTTTTTGGTTTAGCCTTTCTGATAAGTCAAATGGTGCTCTTTCTTGTGATTGGCATCGTCTTCATTGTCGTCTCTTTTGTATTTTTCGGAAAATCGGCTTCATTCGCTCAGAAATTTCGAACCATTATCAAAAAGGATTTGATTGTGGGACTTCTTGAAGAAACTTTCGAAGATGTCCGCTATGAACCCAACAATTTCATCTCTATTCAAACGATTAACAATACTGGCATGGTCAAACGACCTGATCGGTATAATGGTGAAGACTATATTGCTGGATCATACAAGGGTGTGAAATTCCAAGTTTCAGATATCGACTTGAAAGAACGGGTTGAAACTAGAGACTCCAAAGGAAATGTTCACGTATCCTATCAAACCTACTTTAAAGGCCGTTGGTATATCTATCAGTTTGAAAGAAACTTCAATGATATGTTAAAAATTGTTGAAGGTCGCGGGTGGCAAGCCAATACACGGAACTTGGTCAAAATTGAGACAGAATCAATGGAATTTAATAAAAAGTTTGCTATCTTTGCTTCTAATCAAGAATTTGGATTTTATCATATCACCTCTAGTATGATTGAGAAATTTCTTACACTTGAAAAGTTGCATCGCGGTTCGATTCTCTACTATTTAGCAGGTAACGAACTTCATGTCGGGGTCAACGACCGCAGAGATTACATGGAATTATCATTGAAAACACCGCTTAATCCTGAAGCACTTAAGGATTTCATGGTTGACATTGATTTGATTCCAGCCATCATTAATGAGCTTAGATTAGATACACAAAAATTCAAAAATCAAGGATAAAAAAGGAGAATATTATGGATCCACTAGTAACTGTATTGCTGATTGTAGGGTTAGTCGTTGTCATTGTTGTCGGTTGGGTTATTTCCACAATTAACAGTTTCAATCGTATGCTTGTCAAAATTGATGAATCAGAGTCAAGTATCGATGTCGCATTAACCAAGCGTTTTGATTTACTTTCCAAGATGTTTTCAGCAGCCAAGGGCTACATGAAGCATGAACAAGAAACCTTAACCAAAGTCGTTCAAATGAGACAACCTGGTCATGGTGCACCGATCACTGAAAAACAAGAATTCGCCAATGAACTTACCCGTGGACTTCAAGCAATTAATGTTGTCGTTGAACAGTACCCTGACTTAAAAGCATCACAAAACGTGCTTAAACTTCAAGATGCATCCTTAGAAGTTGAAGAAAATCTTCAAGCAGCTCGCAGAGTGTACAATTCAAACGTCTCGATCTACAACCAAAAAGTGGTCGTTTTCCCAAGCAGCGTGATTGCCAATTGGAAAAAGTTTGAAAAACGTGCCTTCTTTGAAGCAGAAGAACTCAAACGTCAAGACGTCAAATTCGATTTTTAATTCGCGAAGACTTAAAGGCTCGAGCAGAGCCTTTTTTTTCGCTTGATAATGAGTGAAAATGAAATTATGTTAAAATCCCATAAAGGGTGAAATCGCTTGTAAAAGAGGCCTTATTATAGTAATATAATAAAGACGAAAAGGAAGTGTTTCTATGCTTAAAAAATGGTTTGACCCAGGAAAAAAGGAACTAAAAAACGCGAAAAAGATCGCTGATCAAGTCTTTTCGCTTGAATCTGCGATGGCATCGCTAACGGATACAGAACTTCAAGCAAAGACACCTTGGTTTAAAGAACGGCTAGCCAATGGAGAGTCACTGGATGCATTAATGCCTGAGGCATTTGCTGTCGTGAGAGAAGCGTCGCGTCGTGTGACCAAACTTTTCCCCTATTATGTTCAAGTTTTAGGTGCGGTTGCGATTTTTCATGGGAATATTGCCGAAATGAAAACAGGTGAAGGTAAAACCTTGACCGCAGTTATGCCAGCCTATTTATCAGCCTTGAATGGTCAAGGTGTGCACATTGTTACCGTAAACGAATATTTAGCGAAACGTGAAGCTGAAGGTGAAATTGGCGATCTCTTTCGCTTTTTAGGATTAACCGTAGGACTTAATTTGCGTGATCTTACGAGAGAACAGAAAAAAGATGCCTATGCCTGCGATATCCTTTATTCAACCAACGCAGAACTTGGGTTTGATTATTTAAGAGACCATATGGTCCTTTATGCCAAAGATATGGTTCAGCAACGTGGCTTAAACTATGCGATCATCGATGAAGTCGACTCGATTTTAATCGATGAAGCGAGAACACCACTCATTATTTCTGGTGGGGCTAAGCATAATCTAAATCTCTATCAAGCTACCGACCGATTTGCGAAAAGTTTGCGTGACGAAGATTATGAAATTGACATTGAATCCAAGACGATTGCTTTAACACCTGAAGGGATTCGTCGCGCAGAACAAATTTTTCAAATTGAAAACTTATACGATTTAAAACATGTTACACTCGTACATCATATCAATAATGCACTTCGTGCCGTTCATATCATGGCAAGAGATAAAGAATACGTTGTTCAAGATGGGGAAGTTTTAATCGTCGACCAGTTTACAGGACGTATTTTACGCGGTCGTCAATTTTCTGAAGGGCTCCATCAAGCTTTAGAGGCTAAAGAAGGCGTTCAAATCAAGAAAGAAACTGTGACGGTTGCAACCATTACCTATCAAAACTTCTTTAGAATGTATAAGAAACTTTCCGGGATGACCGGGACAGCGAAGACGGAAGAGGAAGAATTCCGCGACATTTATAACATGGATGTTGTTGAAGTTCCAACCAATGCACCTGTCATCAGAAAAGATGAACCCGATTTTCTTTATGCGAATCTCGAAGATAAATTTAAAGCACTCTGTGATGAAGTTGAAATGCGTCATAATAATGGACAGCCCATCTTGATTGGGACCATCGCTGTTGAAACATCGGAAGACATTTCACGGATGCTTAAAGCAAGACGGATTCCTCATGAAGTCTTGAATGCGAAGAACCATGAACGTGAAGCAGAAATCGTCGCGAAAGCAGGCCAAATGGGCTCTGTCACCATCGCGACTAACATGGCGGGTCGTGGGACCGATATTAAACTCGGTGAAGGTGTCGTCGCACTGGGTGGTTTAGCGGTCATCGGAAGTGAACGTCATGAATCTCGTCGTATTGATAATCAGTTGAGAGGACGTAGTGGTCGTCAAGGTGACCCTGGATACTCACGGTTCTACTTATCTGCTGAAGATGAACTTATGATGCGATTCGGTGGAGATACCTTCAAACGTCGTGTCGAAATGCTCGAACGGATGAATACAACAGGTGAACCTTTAGCTTCCAAAATTTTCTCACGTTTTGTCAGTTCTGCGCAAAAGCGTATTGAAGGTAACAACTTCGATACCCGTAAGAGTGTCTTAAAATATGACGATGTCTTAAGAAAACAAAGAGAAATCATCTATAAAGAACGCCGTGATGTCTTACTTCTTGAATCCATCGAAGAGCAAGTGAGAGTGACATTGCGTCAAAGTCTCATGAAAACATTGCATCAATTTATCCACCCCCAAGGCAAAGGACAATTTAGTATCGATGATGATAATATCATCGCTACGTTTAATGGCAATATCTTTATGCCTGGAACGCTTCAAAAAGAAACGATTGAAAAGATGGATGAAAAAGAGCTTGAAGATTATATTATGGAGCTTGCGGATCAAGAACTTGAACGAAAGAAAGCGCAAGTACCTCCTGAAATTTTTAATGAATTCTTAAAAGTGGTTATGCTTCGAGTGATTGATACCTATTGGATGAATCACATCGATGCGATGAGTGAACTCAGACAAGCGGTATCACTTCAAGCATATGGCCAACAAAGTCCACTTACTGTCTATCAAGCACAAGGACTTCAAATGTTTAATGAGATGGTCGACAGCATCGCAAGAGACGTGACACGTTATGCACTACGTGCACAAATTCAATATAATGTCGAACGCGAAGCGGTCGTCAAAAATACACAAACCAATGAAGGAAGAGATGATATTAAGCGTCCAAAGAAGCCTAAAGTCATTCGTAATCGCAATCAGCGCAATCTTCCCTGGCGATAAGGAGGTGTTTTTGTGGAAACCTATGATGTCAATAAAACCATCCAGCAATTTAAAGAACTCATCAGCGATTTAAGAAAAGCGATAGGACCACAAAAACAAGAAGCAGCCTATCACGCCCTAAATCAAAAGATGCAAACGCCTGATTTTTGGAATAACACCAAAGAAGCGAAACGCATCACGAAAGAAGCGACAGAAATCAGAGAAAAACTTGATACCTTTTACACCCTTGAGAAGAAACTAGATCAATTAGTGGAATGGTATGAAATCTCTGAAGAAGGTAGCGAAGAATGGACAATTCTCGAAGACGATCTTTACGCACTACAAGATGAACTCAAAGTCTTCGAGGTCGAAACCATATTGAATGGACCGTATGATCACAATAATGCCATTATCGAACTTCATCCTGGTGCAGGCGGGACTGAATCCCAAGATTGGGCAGACATGCTTTATCGCATGTATAGTCGTTATGCACAAAAAAAACGATTCAAAATCGAACTCATCGATTATCAAGCAGGTGAAGAAGCTGGGATTAAATCAGTCACCCTTTTGATTAAAGGTGCGTATGCCTATGGGTATTTAAAAGCAGAACGTGGCGTGCATCGTTTAGTGCGTATTTCACCGTTTGATGCCAATGCCCGTCGTCATACATCGTTTGCTTCAGTCGATGTCATGCCTGAAATTGATGAGGACCTCGATATTGACATCAAAGATGAAGATTTGAAGATTGATGTATATCGTTCAGGTGGTGCGGGTGGACAAAGTGTCAATACCACAGACTCCGCAGTAAGAATTACCCATTTACCCACAGGGATTGTCGTGACATGCCAAAATGAACGTTCTCAACTCAAAAATAAAGAACAAGCCATGCATGTCTTAAAAGCAAAATTACTTCAAGAAGAAATCCGTAAACAAGAAGAGACATTAAAGAGCATTAAAGGGGAACAAAAAGAAATCGGCTGGGGATCCCAGATTCGCTCCTACGTCTTTCACCCCTATCAAATGGTTAAAGATCATAGAACCAATTACGAAGTCGGCAATGTCGAACTCGTGATGGACGGCGATCTTGATGGTTTTATCAACGCCTATCTTAAGGCAGGTGAACAGCATGAATAAAGCAAAAGTCTTAGAAATTTTAGAAATTTCAGCAGGCACAATTCTCTTGTCCGTTGGTTTCTATTTTTTCTTATTACCATTGAGTCTTGTTATCGGAGGTGTGATGGGGGTTTCCGTCATCATTCAAGATGTGATCCCGGTCTCTATTTTTATGTATATCGCCAATATCATCTTATTAATTATCGGTGGATTGGTCTTAGGTAAAGTGTTTTTCTTTAAGACTATTTATGCGACATTACTATCCCCATCAGTGATTTGGATACTAGAACATAGTGTACCTGCTGACTTTTTCACTAGACACTTAACTGAAAGTCCACTCCTAATAGGGGCAGCCTTTGGGGGTATCTTTGTCGGGATTGGATTAGGCATCGTGGTGAGAAACAATGGCACCACCGGTGGTGTTGATGTCATTCAACGTATCATGAATAAGTATTTGCATATCCCCTTTTCTACCGCGATGTATTTAACCGATGGTATTGTGATAGGAATCGCGATGATCATCAATTTTCAATTAGGACTTTATGCGGTAGGTTCAATGATTATCAGTGGGATTTTAGTCGATCGTTTCTCCATCGAAGGACGTGCGGGATATACTGTCTTTATCGTTACAGATCATACCGATCTTTTACAAAAAAACATTTATGATAAGCTCGATCGAGGCATTACCAAAGTCAAAGTCGTTGGAGGATATTCCAAACAAGAAAAGAATATGATTATATGTACGGTTGATCGCAGTCAACTTTATACCTTTAAAAAGGTGATTAAAGATTCCGATCCAAAAGCGTTCACCTTTGTCACTCGAACAAAAGAAGCGTTAGGATTTGGTTTTACAAGGGAGGGTGCAGAATGGTAATATCGAGAAAGATTGGAATATTAGTTTTCTTTGGATTTATTCTCACTTTTTTTGCGGGATACTATATCGAAAGCATTTTACCGACCGAGCCAAAGACCAATACCGATACATTCCAATATATCATCGATGCATTTCAAAACTACTATTATTATGACATCGATGATGAGGATGTTCACGAAGCATTTATCGCGACGATGGAAGCAACTGTGAACACTTTGGCTGAACGAAGCGAAGATCCTTATACGCGTTTAGTCGCGACCCCACTCGGTGCTGATCCCTCTGATGATGAGAAATTCGTTGGTGTAGGAATGGGGGTTTCTGCTGAAGAGGGGAAACTTAGAATCGTGAATGTGTATCCAAATGGAGCTGCCGCAGGTTTGCTTTATCCTAATGATGTCATTTTGGGATTCGTGGAAGATGATGTTTATCAGTATTTTACGGTAGAAGATACACAAGAAGCGATGTTTGAAAAACTTGCAGGTGAACTTGGAGAGACGAAACAGTTCATCATTTTAAATCCCGATGGCCAAGAACAGGTCATTCCAATCACGTATCAAGAGGTTTTGACACCGACTGTCTTTGAGAAGACCATTAGTGATCCCAATATCGCCTATATTAAGATTAACCGGTTTGCAGGACCTTCAGAACTAAGTCAAGGAACAGCCGCCATCTTTCAAAGCATTTTAAATGACCTTGAAAATTCCAAACTTACCGGTGAACAAGCCACACTCATTTTGGATTTACGTGATAATCCGGGTGGAGCATTGACAGCACTTCACAACCGTGGATCTCAAGGCATTTCACCAGGGATTACCCAGCAACTTTTGGTAAGAAATCTTACCCAACCGCTCTTTACTATGGTTCCAAAAAGTGGTGTTGTTGAATCATTTTATGGAAATTTAAGTGCGCCAAAAGCCTATGACATAAAGATTCTTGTCAATGAATTTTCTGCTTCTGCAGCAGAAGTGTTAGCCGCTGCGCTTTCAGTCAGTGGTGGATATACACTCTATGGCTCACCCACCTATGGTAAAGGTGTCTATCAAAACACAATTGTACTTCAAGATATCAGAGGTGTACGCTATTCTCTGATCTACACTGAAGGCGAATGGTTTTATGGCGATGGATTACAAAATGTGCATACGGATCCACTCGAAGTCACTGCACTGGATACCGAGGGCATTAAATCGTTAGAACTCCCCATCTATCAAGGAGTAATGGTTGTTGATCATGTGTATGAAGCTCTTGGGGCTTATCAAGCGTTCTTTAATTATTATTATCAATTAGAAGGTGCAGCAAAGCTTCGTACGGATGGCTATTTTGATGAAAAAACACGATTAATCGTCGCACAATTCAATGTTGAATTTGAAATCACTGGTGATGACCTTGGTCTAGCGACAGCGAGAAAGGTCCATGATTTATTTCAAATTTATGATCAAGATATCACCTATGACAATGAGGTCAATGCCATCATTGAACTCATTCACACAAGCTAGCCATGAAGAAAATCACAGCATTCGAAAAAAAGGGTAAGAGCATTTGGGTTACCGTTGATGGTCACGCTTTTTCTGTGGAACCAGAAATGATCATTAAATATCATCTTAAGGCAGAACTTGAGATGGAGGATAAAACCTATCAAGCATTCATCGCTGATAATCAATATCTTCAATGCTTACGTCTATCTTTTGTCAAACTGAAGAAAATGTTAACGATTGCTGAACTCAAAAACATCTTGTCAACATCCTCTTTTCCTATAGGTATTCAAAAACAAGTCATTCATTATTTGATTGAAAAAAAGTATTTGGATGATTATGTGTATGCCAAGATGTACCTTGAACAAAAGAAGACCAAAGAAGGACCTGAGATGCTTAAGTTTCATCTCCAACAAAAAGGAATTTCACCCGACATTCTTGAGAAAACCATGAGTCATTATCGTGAGGATGTCATTATTCAAGAACTCATGGAAAAGAAGTTGAATACTCCCACAAAAAAGCCTAAACGAGCCTATATGATGCAGATTAAACAACAACTTATAGCTAAAGGATTCCATCGTGAGATGATTGAATCATGCATGATGAGTCATGAGGATTTACTCGAGAATAAAGATCAAGAAATCATTCATGTCTATGGACAAAAGATAATCAAGCAGTATCAACATAAGTTAACAGGGTATACGCTTTATCAAAAAATCAAAGAAAAGCTTTACCAAAAAGGGTTTGCCTACGAGGATATCAAACGCTATTTGGAAACGATTGATCTTCAATCATGGTAAAATCATGAGTGAAGATTTTTATTTTAGGAGGTCACGATGAAAAAATGGATTAATGGACATTTTCATACCATGAGAACCAAAGATGACATCTATCATACCATGGTCACTGATCAAGGTATCATCGTCGGTTTTGATGATGCGGTTAGTCATATAACACCTCAAGAAACGATTGATCTTCATCAATGTCACGTGTATCCTGGTTTTATCGATGCGCATCTGCACCTCATCGGTTATGGTCGTTTCATTACCTTGATTGATTTACGCGACGTTTATACCAAAGAAGATGTCTTTTTGACCTTAGACAAAAACAAAGACAAGTCGATGCTTTATGCAGAAGGATATCGAGACTTAGGGATCACAAAAATAGAACTTGATCAATTGATTCCAGATAAACCTGTTTTTTTACGTCACCTTGATTATCATAGTTTAACTCTTAATTCAAAAGCACTTGAGTTGGTTAAACTATCAAGTGATAAGGGAATTTTACGTGAAGAAGAAGCAATGACCGCTCTAAAGCGTCTTCCCAAACACAAAAAAGATGAGCTTAAGATGATGTTAAGACACGCGATTAAGCAACTTTATGCTTATGGCATCACCGGAGGTGATAGCGATGATCTATACTACTTTAATGGCTTTGATGAGACCTTTTCAGTCTTTGATGAGGTTTTAGAAGAGATGCCATTTCGAACCCACCTACTCATGCACCATGAAACAATCACCGATTTTGTTCATTCAGGAAAATCGTGGAATGAACAAACCCCTTTCCTCGAACTAGGAGCGGTGAAAATGTTTTATGATGGCACGATGTCATCCAAAACAGCACGCATGAAAGATCCCTATCGAGGAACCAATGATCATGGTGAAATCGTCATGGGCAAACAGCGCTTTGTTGACACATTAAAGCGTGCACGGAGTCTTGGATTGACAGCGGCAATCCATGTCATCGGCGATCAAGGTTTGGATGATGTTGCTAAGTTACTGAAAAGATTCCCACCCAAACCAGGACAAAAAGATCGGATTATTCATGCGCCTTGGGCGATGAAGAAGACGATACCTCTTCTCAAATCACTTCCTATCACCATTGATATTCAACCCCAATTTTTAAGCGCGGATCTTCCTCGTGCCTTGGATTACTTCTCTAAAGAACCAGAACTTATCTTTCCATGGAAAACTTATCTTGAAGAAGATATTCCCATATTGGGCAGTTCTGATGCACCTGTGGAAACACCCAATCCACTTTTAGGGATGAAAGATGCCATCTATCGTGAGTCAAATCATAATCATCAAGCTTATCATTTAGAACAATCTCTTCCCCCATTTGAAGCCATCAAACTTTATACAACCTACGCACATCAACAACATACAAAAACCAATCGTGGTTATCTTGATCAAGGGATGATCGCCGATTTTACTGTCTCATCCAAAGATTTATTGACACTTAACAAAGATGAATGGAATGAACCGTTAATCGAAATGACGATCATTGATGAACAAATCGTCTACCAGAAGAAATAAAGGGCAAATAAGTTGTAAAAAACATAGTTTTTCAATAAAATAGTGAAGTAAAGAGTAATAAAGGATGAGCCTATGAAACTTGAATTTTGGTTGGATTATATCAGCCCATTATGTTACAAACAACATTTAGAAATCGAATCACTTTTCAAAAAATACACGTTTGATGACCTTGAACTTCTTTATCGTAGCTATGAAATGATCCCAGGCTTCGTGCCTCAAGATGATTGTTCTTTCTATCGCGTGCTATCTCATCATCATGTCTTAACCATCGATGAAGTCAAAATGATGTTCAATGACATCCCTGAGCAACTCAAACCTGTCAAGGTGATGGATGTCCATCGATTATCTCATCTTGCCAAGAAATTGGATTTATCCTTTGAGTTCAATAAACAAGTCTTTAAGACCTATTATGTGGAAAAACAAGATATATCCAATCACGATGTTTTAAAAAGAGTTGCAAAAAAAATAGGTCTTGATGGGACGCTTGTTGATCAAGTTCTTCATTCCGATCAATTCAAGAGTGCCGTTGAAATGAATCGTGAGAATGCGATCGTTAAAGGCATCTTTGAGATTCCTCATCTTCGTATTGATGGGAAGATTCGCTTATCAGGATTTCATACCGAATCACAAATTTTAGAAGCCCTAACCATGGCCTCAGTCCAATATCGTACGACAGATTATTGTGAAGGGGAACATTGTGCAAGAAAGAAGACTCGCTGAGTCTTTTTTATTTATTTCTATAGCAATTTATCGTGTTATGTGGTATAGTGATTAAGGTTTAAAAAAGAATTGAGGAACAATATGAATTTATTATTTAATGATTTACCGATTTTAGAACAAACAAAACAGGCTATTGAGCAATTAGGACTTGTTGAAACGACATCGATTCAACACTATGCGATTCCCAAAATGCTCGAAGGCAAAGATTTAATTGGACAAGCGCAAACAGGTACAGGAAAAACATTTGCCTTTGCGATTCCTATTTTAGAGAAAATCAATCCCGAAGATCCCACGATTCAAGCACTCGTGATCTGCCCCACACGTGAATTGACTTTGCAAGTGTACAAGGAATTTGTCAAACTCGTCAAATTCAACAAGTCGGTTCGTGTGACATCGATTTATGGTGGAGAATCGTATAACAAACAGTTTAAAGCACTCGCTGAAAACCCCCATATCGTCGTCGCGACTCCCGGTCGTGCTATTGATCACCAAGATAGAGGAACGATCAATTTTTCTCATGTCAAAATTCTTGTCATGGATGAAGCCGATGAAATGTTAAAGATGGGTTTCCAAGAAGACTTGGAACGTTTACTCATTGATACACCGAAAGAACGTCAAACCGCACTCTTTTCAGCAACCATTCCCCCCTTCATCAAGAAAGTCGCTGAAAAGTATCAACATCAACCTGAAGTCGTCAAGATTGAAACTCCAACTTTGACGGTCTCAAAGACTGAACAAATCTATTACAATGTCAAAAAGTCTGATCGTGATCAACTTCTCATCCGTGTTCTTGATTACTATCAAGTGGCTTCTGCAATTATTTTTGCAAACACCAAAGTGGATGTCGATCAAGTGGCTGATTTTCTTCAAAAACATGGCTATGAAGCTGATGCAATCCATGGTGATTTAAAACAGGCCCAACGTGATTATGTCATGGGTCGATTCCGTCAAAAGAAGTTAAAATATTTGATTGCAACCGATGTGGCTGCCCGTGGTCTTGATATCTCCCATGTCGACATGGTGATCAACTACGAAATACCATTTGAAGATGAAATTTATGTCCATCGTATTGGACGTACTGGTCGTGCAGGAAAATCTGGAATGTCTGTTTCCTTCGTCTATCCATCCATGCGTGGTAAGCTTGCGATGATCGAACGTTTTATCAAAACTAAGATGATTGAAAAAGAAATTCCTACCGCTGATGAAATCCAAACACGTGTCGGACAAAAGAATCTAAAAGACATCAAACATTTGATTGAAGAAAATCAAAATGACTATCGTGAAATGATTGAACATTTGACAGAAGAAGGCTTTGATAAAGATCAAATCATTGCTGCCTTATTAACTAAGGTAATCGCTGAAAACAAGGTCTATGAAGCAATTGAAGCTCCCCAAAGAAAACGTCATGATGAACCCACTTTCGACCGTAAATCCAAATCAAATGAACGTGGATTTGACAAGAAATCAAGCGATCGACAATCTGACAAGAAATCGAATTTTAACTATAAGCATGCAATCATCAATCTTGGTAAAAATGATGGACTCCGTCCTGTTCAACTCCTGGATATTTTCAGAAAACAAGCGGATATGTTTCCTAAAAATGTGGGCGATATTATGGTCTATCCCAAAGAGACTGAATTTCAAATTCATCCCGCTGCCATCAAGCGTTTAGAAGAACTTAATGGTAAAACCATTATGGGTAAAGTGATTAAGATTTCTATCATTCGAAACAAATAATAAGAAAAACATACAAAATATGAATGGTTCATGTTACAATGAATATGATATTCATATTTTTTATTTTTACAAAATAAAGGAGGACCCGATGGCACATCTGTTCGACACGATACATCCCAACTTTTTCAGTGTGCTCTCCTCCCCGAATAGAAAGACGTATGTCGATTGCATCTTTATCATTTATCATTCCATCGATACGATAGAAGATGCGTTTCAGGGGGATCGTGAGTTTATCATTTCTCGTCTCATCGATTATTTTGATGAGCAACCTTCAGAAGAATTCGAAGATATTGAAGAAGATGAACCTGCGCGAACATCACGTCAAAAAGCAATTCATGTCATCAATGTACTCAAGAAAAATGGGTGGCTTGGTGAGGAAGAACTTGGGGATTATAAAACGTCTCTTAACCTCTTCGATTACTCCATTCAACTCATTGATCTTTTAGAAAATATCGCAAATAATCGTCAAAGCGAATATACAGGTGAAATCTTCACCGTGTATTCCCTTTTGTCTTCCTTTAATCTAGAGGAAGGCATTGGTGTCTTAGAACAAGCCCATCAAAAGACCCAAGATATATTAAGAAAACTTAAATCACTCAAAGCGAACATATATCGCTATTATTACGATA
>CALMNM010000040.1 GCA_937868795.1 uncultured Acholeplasma sp. | reverse complement strand
AAAACTTTAGGAATCCAAATCAAAGTTGAAACCAATGGTCTCATTGGTGTTGAAAATAAACTCACTGAAAAAGATATCATTGAAGCGGATGCTGTGATTGTTGCTGCAGACGCAAAGGTCGATATGAAGCGATTTCACGGAAAGCCTCTCATCGAAGTGAGTGTGAGAGAAGGCATTAAACACGCGAACGAATTGATTCAAGATGCGATAGGAAATAAGTATCCTATCTATCAGTATAAAGAGTAAACATGGAGTGCTATGAAACCATCTTCGTTTTATAAAAACTTAATGAGTGGCGTTTCACAAATGATTCCTTTTGTTGTTGCAGGAGGGATTTTAATCTCACTCGCCTATTTATTTGATGCGGCAAGTGTGGGATTAGAAACCTATGGATACAATACGACAATTGCTAAGTTCTTTTATGATACAGGGCAAGTTGCTTTCACTTTTATGCTTCCTGTCTTTGCGGGGTTTATCGCGTTTGCCATCGCTGATCGACCGGGGTTAGTCCCTGGGTTTGTTGCTGGAGCGTTAGCCTACACGGGAGGATCAAGTTTTCTAGGCGCATTACTTGGCGGATTTGCTGCAGGATATATTATCGAGTTATTAAAGAAAGTATTCTCATCGCTTCCCCGTTCGTTCAATCAGATCAAACCTGTACTCATCTTTCCACTTTTTAGTACGCTTTTAGTGGCTTTAACCATGTTAGGAATCAATATCTTAGTCACTCCGATGACCAATGTATTAAAACATTTCTTGGAAGATTTAAGCGGAGTTAGTGCCATTATTGTAGGACTTATCGCCGGTGGAATGATGGCTGTGGATATGGGTGGACCCATTAATAAAGCTGCGTATGTTGTAGGCGTTGCATCCATCTCTGGTGGTGTCTCATCAACATTGATGGCAGCGGTTATGGCAGGTGGGATGACACCGCCACTCGGGATTGCATTAGCCACACTTCTTTTCAAAGATCGATTTACCAAGCAACAACAAATCGCAGGTAAATCCAATTGGATAATGGGTGCAACCTTCATCACTGAAGGGGCGATTCCTTATGCAGCAGCAAACCCAAGAAAGGTGATTCCGGCAATCGTTATAGGTTCAGCATTAGCGGGTATGATTTCAGCCAGTATAGGTGTTTCTGTACCTGCACCACATGGAGGGATCTTTGTCATCTTCATTATGAAGAATTGGTGGGGGTTCTTAATTGCACTTGCCTCTGGCATGAGTTTAACCGCGTTAATGCTTAAGATATTACTACCTAAAACACATGAGGAGAATGAGATAGTATGACGGTTTTATCTTATACAGTAAAAAGTGAAGAAGGACTACATGCTAGGCCAGCCACAGATCTTGTTCGTTTAGCAGCGACGTTTAAAGGGACCATTGAAATCGAATATCGTATTCGTGTCAACATGAAATCCATGCTGATGGTCTTGAGCTTAGGTATTTATCAGGGAGAAACCTTTACGATTTACATGGATGGTGAAGATGAACATCTGATGAAAGAAAAAATTGAAAACGTATTATTAAAAGAAGGACTCATCTAGCGATACTAGGTGAGTTTTATTATCGATCGTTTGCCCCTTGTTAAGCGTTATCGTTGGTGATAAGATTAAAGTAAAGCAACGTATCCCCTTAGAGGAGGGTCACATGAAAAAAATACAGCACATAGGAGCGATAGTTTTCGCTCTATTTATGGTTTTTTTGATGGTCGGATGTATTTCAGAACCAGGTATTGTGAGTGTTGTCATCGAACCTTCTTCAGTCGCTGAAAGTGTCGATATCTCTGAGTTTGATCTATCCGATATTAAACTTATCGTCACCTATAGTGATGAGAGTACGGATGAAATCTCGGTTACTGACGACATGCTCAGTACTACAGATCTTGATAAACTTCTTTATCGCGGAACCCATGAGATTACGATCACTTATATGGGGTATACGATGGAAGTCACGATGACCATCATGGATCAGGCGACTGATCTTGTTCTTCAAGCCTATTATCTCCATGCCACAACAGCCTTGGGCTTTGTAGGCACGTTTGAAGCTTGGGTTAACTCAATCACTAATCAAGGATCACTTGATATTCTAAAAGCTGAATATAACACCCAAAATGAAGTGGTGATTACCCTTTCGAATAAGCAAACAATGAATTTAGGAACTATCTCCACTGAGTCATTTACGGTAACGTTTTATGATAAAGAGGGTAATGTTATCGCGACCATCGTTGTCCCTAGCGGGGGATCTGCGATTCCTCCATCGGCACCAGTCATCGCCGGCTATACCTTTATTGGATGGGATGGCAACTTTATTAATATCACCGCTGATGTTCATCTTTACCCAATATATCAAGATAACTATACACAGGTCACGGTGGATGATGCCGATGAACTCGTGATCTCCATCGACCGATTAGAACATGCCCAATTCGAAGTCAATCTTGATTCAATTTTCTCGCAAACTTCAAATACGATGAGCCATCAAGAATCGAAATCATTATCCACGATATTGAATACAGCGACCCAGATGGATACCGATCCACTTGGACCCGATAACTACATTCCTCATACTTATTGGAATCATATGTTCTATCATAAGAGTCTTTATGAACAACCCGCCATCATTGATGGGTATCATGTCATTACCCAAACCTTGACCACGTATAGTGATCATGCCTTAAATAATCTTTATGAAACGACCGAACAAGTCACCTCCCACGCCAGAGAACGTGCTGACTGGGCAGTTGAGTTTATCACTGTCGTTGACACATGGGTCAATGATGGACAGTTCAAATATTTACTCCATTACGATGAAGCACTCGATCGAGTCGAGCTCTATACCATTTGGAATTATGAACCACTTTCCATCACTTCTTATGAAAAAATTTATGTTTTCTATAATGTGAATGGTGAAGAAGTGATCGAAAGCTGGGTCTATCAAATCTATGAAGATGCCGAAGTAAATGGATATCCTGGAGTGATGGGCTATCATAATTCAGTCGGTGGACGTGATTTCAACTACTACGCCGTATGGCTTGATGAATCCTATGAACCCAAAAACATGCACCACTTCCGCGGCATTAACATGAATGAAGAAGGATATTATGAATATTACGATAATGATTCGCACATGATTTCAGGAGATTATGGTTGGTATACCATACAACCCTATATATACCCTAACTTAGAAGAAATCGTCTATGTCGATCAACCCAACATCACCCTTTATTCACCAGATGCGTCAAGTAATGTCATCACCATCTTTAAAAACTTTGATTCAGGATATCAAGTAAGTCTTTATTTACCCGCCATGAATGGGGTAGAAGCACTCCTTGTAGAAGAGGGCGGGATGTATCAAGAAAATCAAGATTCTCCTGCAACACAAGCCATGCTCACCGAAAATGGATTTACTACGATGCCTGATTGGTGGGTGGTGAAGAACCAAGATATTGAAATTATGAAAGGATTAAGGACAAGTATGGGAACGTTCTATGAAGAACATGGCATTCTTTCTGGACCAGTTACGTTACAGTTTATCAATATCAACATCGGTAGTGAAGGATTAAGAGATTATGATTACTATTACAATCGCTTTGGCGTGGCGATACTCTATATTGATGTGGATACCATCGAGGATGTCGTGACTGAATTAACCGCTTACCTTGCAGACATAGGTTTAAGTTATAAGTATGGGGATACCGCATTACTCTTTGAAGAGATGGGGTATATCTATGCAAACTATGAAGCACTAGGTAAAGACGTGACTGTCACCAACTATACGCTATGGGGACCTGAAGCGATGTATACCGATTATGAAACGTATCTCTCTGCAATAGATGAGATTGTGAGTAATCTTGAGATCCGTGATGATTTAATGGCAATGGAAGAAACATATAGTCTCATCTCGATGTCACAAATGCCAGCGAAGACAGATTTAGATAGCATTACGTTTATCCGTACAGAAAATGCGATTGTGGGTGGATTATCGTTGGTGGGAACTAAATTATCCACGGATCAATTAACAGCGACGCTTTCTCGCTCACCCCTCTTACAGAACAATAAATCCTACAGTTTGTATTACGGATTGATGATTGGTGGACGCTTGATTGAACTTGCCCATACGACACCTCAGATGTTTAGCGGACAAGATTTAAGTTTTTCAAGTGACTTTAGTCTAGATATCCCCATGGATCTAGTCATCGATGACTATCAACTCGTCATCTTCTTTGCTAAAAATACCGAAGATGGGTTCATTAGAATATCTAATATCATTCCTGCACCTGTGACCGCCTTTGATACTTACAGTGAGTATCTGGTCGATATATTTACAGAAACGACGATTGAAATTAAGACCATTTATGTCGATGGTTCCGCCATCGTCAGTGTCTTTTATAGCGATACATTTTCACCTAAGGTCTATATTAAAGACAATGAACCCTTTGATACAACCTATGAAGAGTATGAATTTCATGGACTTCAAGGTCATATCGATGCCACGTTGATCGCACCTTTTGGAGCTACCGCGGATGATCTTCTTAAAGGGTTATACACGTTGGATAATTTTGATGGAGAAAAGGAACTTATCCTTGAGAATATCACCAAAGATGGTCTTGCTGTACAAGCCACAGATTCATTAACAGAAACGGGATGGATGATCACGGTTGATGATGAAGCGGGTAATGTGACTGATATCACGTTAACGATTCAGTTTGGTTATATTGCAACGTTTATGGCTGATGAAGTGCTTGTTGATAAAGTCATTCAACTTCCTGGTGGTACGGTGGTACCTCCTGTGGCTCCTGAGAAGATAGGACATACCTTTATCAGTTGGGGAACCGATGATTTCATCATGAATGAAGATCGAACCTTTACCGCAGTCTATGAGGTCAACACCTATACGATTACTTGGACATATTTAGATAGTGTGGTTGGAACGACAGAAGTCGCTTATGGGGATGGCTTAGGTTTATTTGAAATGCCCACATTAGAAGGACACTTCTATCAATGGCAAATTTTCTATGAAAGCATGCCTGATATGGATATCACCATTCAAGGCAATTATTACAAGCACACCTATACCGTAATCTTTTATCTTGATGGCAACGTTTATCAAGAAGTCAATTATCAATATGGTGATCCGATTGTTTATCCTGTAATTGAAGCTCCTGAAGGATTCCATTTCAGTGGATGGGATCCCATCCATGAAACCATGCCATCCATAAGTTTCTATACCTATGGGATGATTTTACCGAATGAATAAGCGTTACATCATCAACATACGAGGTGAGAAATCACCTCTTTTTTAATACCTCACGCTGTGATATAATAGGTACTGACATCATTTCATTAGGGGGACATATGAAAAAGATCTATTTCATTGGATTAGCGATCACAGCTTTTCTTATCTTTGAACGGTATGTGTTCATTTTTCCTACGGTTTCATTACCTTGGGTGGTCAAGGATCTCTTTTTCGGTTTAGTATTCGCGCATCTCTATTTTGCTGCAGCCTATATCCTTATGGTCATTCCAAGAGCTATCTTTAGTAAGCAATTTGCTGAATCAGTTTTCGCACTCAACTGGATCATTTATACAGCTGTTGTTCTTTTTGGAATTACTTATTATCTGCAAAACGTGCAGCTAATCGATAAGAATTTTATGCTTATCTATGGCGTACCGATGATCATCATGGGTGGTATTCTAGAAAAAGTGGTTTATCTTCATGATCAAAAAGAGACCCATCAAGTGGATAAAGAACCATCGATGAAAGCATGGTATGATAGAGATTTACTTGATGGGAAAGATCATATCATCCGATAGGAGAAAACAATGAGCAAGAAGAAACTTTATTTCATAGGACTCATTATCACAACATTATTGATCATCGTGAAGATTATCTTTGTCATTGGGGATGCTAGTGTGACATGGATCATCACGAATATCCTTTTAGGGTATGTGATGGCACATGTCTATTTGGGTGTTTCGTTTGCATTTATGAATCTTCCAAGACATTACTATCAAGATTGGTACATCAAGCACCAACAATGGGGAGGTTGGGTGGTGAGCATCGTGATGATGGGGTATGCAACCATCAGTTATTTTTTCAGTATCCATGAAGTCACGAAAGCTGGATTTCTTACCTATGGTGTTGTTATGCTAGTGATCGGAGCTCTATTAGAAGTGAGAAGACACAAAGAACGAATAGAGGAAGAAGATCTTAAATATGCTGAAGAAGAACCTGTGGATCTCTTTGAACAGCGATTGCTTGAAGGAAAAAAGAAACGGAACCAATGGTAATAAAAATATAGGGGGGGGAATTAAGATGAAAAAATGGTATTTCATTGGACTTGGGATGACAACATTATTGATGGGCATCCATTTTATTGTTGTCAGAGATGATTTATCCGTATCGTGGGTTTTAAGAAATCTCGCAATCACCTATGTGACAGCACACATTTACTTAGGCTATGCGTATTTAACACTCTATCTAGCTAGAGGATGGCGCTACCGGGGAACGCGTCCTAGAGACATTGAAGCATGGCTTATGGTGATTGTCCTAACGGGTTTTGGAATCTATCTTTATATCACAAACGTCAACCATATGAACATGAGTGATGCCTTTCAAAACAGTGATTTCACGCATGGAGCAGTGATGTTTTTGATAGGTGCCATCATGGAATCTGTACGCCACAACCAAAAAGAACGTGGTGCGATTTTTAATCAGAGTTTATAAAAACGTTATTTAGGGGGAACTATGAAAAAGATTTATCTTATCGGATTGTTCATCACATTAGGTCTTATCATTCTTCGTATTGTATTCTTACGAGAATTTATTAGTGTCTCATTTGTAATCAGAGAAGTTCTTGTTGGGTTGTTATTTGCCCAACTCTATCTTAGCTTCAGTTATGGAATAATAGTTTTAATTCGCTACATTTATCAAGAATGGTTTATTGAACTTCGCATCATAGGATTTTGGATAAGCTGTCTTCTTGCGACAGGATATCTTATATACTTCTATATCAAATCGATTGACACAAACTATTGGTTCCTTTCAGCGTTCTCAGGGTTTGTTATGATCATCATCGGACTTTTGCTTGACTACCATCAACAGAATGTCATTGAATACAAGGTTGATAAACATGCA
>CALMNM010000039.1 GCA_937868795.1 uncultured Acholeplasma sp. | reverse complement strand
CACACCAAACTCACCCTGGAATAGCCAATCTCCTTGATTATAGTAATCAAAATATCCATCGATAAACGTCCATGGACCGTGAATGTTGTGATTGGTGTGATGGTTTTGATCAGAGGTATATGAGAAATTTGGTCCTGAAGGTGTTGTAGGATAAAATAATACCTGTGGGTTTAAATTGAGAACTAGGCGCTCCAACATCATCAAATTGGGATGAAGTGTCGTCAGTGGCACCATATTTTCATCTTTAAGTTCATTTCCCCCACAATAAATGACCGTGGAAATGTGATTTCTTAGTTCTTTTATTGTTTCTATTGCTGATTGTGATAACTCCTTCATAAAGAAAGAATCTTGACTAGCAAGTCCTTTTGAACTGCTTTGCGATTGGTAAAAATCTTGCCACACCATAATGCCTTGCCGATCACATTCGTTATAAAATTGGTAACTTTCTTTGATTCCGCCACCCCATAAACGCACTAGATTCACGTTCATTTCTTTCATCGCTTTCACATAAAAGCGATAATCTTCACTGGTGACTCTTCCGACCATTTGATCAAAATTTGTTATACATATGCCTTTAATCCATATCTTTTTGTCATTGATTTCAATCGTGTAGGGCAGAGCTTCTTTAGAACCCACATTTTTCAAATAGCGAATGCTTTTAAAACCAACATTGAATCTAGAGTGCATAACCCATGATTGATCTTCACTGATAAAGATTTCTACTCTATATAGTTGAGGATTACCCTCACCGTTGGGATACCATCTTTTTATATTGTCGACCCATAGATCGACGCCAATGTTATGTTTCACTTTAAACTCATAGGAGTGAATTTTGTTCTCATCCAACCAGATATCAAATCTCAGTTCTGTCTCTTCGCTAATGAAAGCTGAAAAATGAATTTTCCCTTTGATTCCCATGATCGATGGAACAAAGTAAATATCTTCCAGTTTTATATTTTCATGCAATAGGTAGACATCACGATGTATTCCTATACCCACAAGACGTGTCGAAAAATCCCATCCGTAACCAAAATACTGGACTTGATGACGTAAAGTGTCCTCTCCGCCCGCTTGCCCTTGTTCTCTGACGGTTTGTTTAATGATGACATTAAGCTCATTTTCGTTCTCGAGAATACC
>CALMNM010000038.1 GCA_937868795.1 uncultured Acholeplasma sp. | reverse complement strand
CATCACTGAATATCGCGACATCTACACTTGCTCAGCTGAAAGCCATCAATCTAGATGATCCACAAGGTGGAAGGGAAGATTTGAAGATTCCTACACTTAAAGAATACTTTAATGCATTAAAAGGATCTGGTGCTGTCATCTTCATCGAAGTAAAACCAACATCCAATAACCTCATTCAGCAGGTTGCAGCGATTATTGAAGAATATGATATGTTCGATCAAACTGTCATGATCACATTTGCTGCTGCAAATATTACTGAAATGAATCGTGTTTATCCAGAAATGTCTAATGGATTACTTACGAGTTCAATTGCGAATGCAGAATCCGTAGACGCTTCACTCACCAACCTTTTCTCGACTGTTGCTCCTCTAAAATCAACACTTAATCCAAGTTATGGTGGAGTTAGTCATGATTTTGTCGATGCGATCATCCATCGTGGGATCACGATGTGGCCATGGACATTTAATGAATACGAAGTTCTCAACCAATATTACAATTTCGGAGTTGGTGGATTAACCACTGATTATCCTGGCTATTACAAAGATACCTTTAATCGCTTAGTGATGAAAGATTTTGCTTCTGAAATTGAATTTGATTCTGCTGTCGGTACTAAATTTAGTGCAGAACTCAAAACCATGACGGGTTTTAGCTATCCCTATAACCCCGAGCTGATGATTATCGATGATGGCGACACACAAGTTATCCTTGATGAAACCGGAAGAATTGAATCCTTTGTAAATTCTGGAACGGTAACGATGATGGCAATGTTCGAATCGACGTTACCGAATGGTGCTCGCATAACATTAGTGACAGATTATATCGAGTTTACGATTTTACCCGAACCCGAAATCGCTTCTCAAGGATTATCCACCGCATGGATCCTCGGCATCAGCCTTGGATCATTGGCAGGTATCGGTGGAGTAGCATATCTACTTTTGATAAGACGAAAAAAACTGATATAAAAATATAAATGGAGGAAAATTATGATGAAAAAGTTGCTTTTAGTATTTAGCATCTTCTTGATGGCATTAGGCCTTGTAGCCTGTGACAAAGAGCCAACAGTTCCTGTTGAGCCCACTCCCACACCCATCGTAGAAGATACCACTGCACCTCTATTATTTGGGGTTACTGATCATGTTATTGATCAAGGAGATACCACATTTAATGTGATGCAAGGAATCACTGCAATCGATGATATCGATGGTACCATTACAGCCAATGTTGTGGTGACCGGTGATTTGGATGTCAACGTCATTGGAACGTATACCTTAACCTATACGATTACTGATGAAGCAGGGAATGTCACCACACAGACACGTACGATCATTGTCCGTGAAAAACCTTCAACAGAACTTTATATTGTTAATGGACAATTCAATGAACCTCTCGATGGTTCTTGGACACATTGGGCTGGTGAAGGTGGAGCAAGTACAGCAACCATCGTCGATGGTGTGTTGCAGTATAATATCACTGCAGTTGGTGGCCAATGGTGGAGTAACCAATTCTCTCAACCCAATTTAAAAATCACGCAAGGCAAGAATTATAAACTCATTTTTGAAGCTAAAGCTGATATTGCAAGAGGTATGGTTGTTAAATTAGAAAACTCTGCTTATATTGCATATCTCGAACAAAATGTCATGTTGACGAGTGATTGGGCAACCTACGAATATGAGTTCTTTGTTACGATGGATTCGATTACCAATGGTAAATTGATCTTTGGTGCAGGCACGATGGCAGGACGTCTAGATGATGCAAATGCCTTAACCATTATCTATCTAGATAACGTAAGATTCGAAGAAGTCGAAGCATCTGATGATGAAACACCTCCTGTGATTACTGGAGCAACCGATGTTACTATTTCCGTTGGTGATACATTTGATCCACTCGCTGGAGTTACCGTATCGGATAATCAAGATATTAACTTAACACCTCAAGATATCGTCATCACAGGTACCTATGATGTTAACACAGCAGGTGATTATGTACTAACCTATACATTAACTGATGAATCAGGAAATGAAGTTGTTGTTACGAGAACACTTACCGTTCTTGAAGGACTTGTTCCTTCCACTTGGTTAGTTGTTAATGGTGACTTCTCAGAGGAACAATTAGCACCTATGGCACAACCTGCTGAAACAGGTTGGGGTTGGCATGGTACAGGCGTCTTTACAGCACAGATTAAAGATGGTGTTGCAAAGATTGATATCGAAGAACTCGGTTCTGTGACCTATGGCGTTCAGTTCTATCTTCAAAACCGTGTCATTGTCCAATTGACTAGTCCTCCGCAGATTTCTTGTTCAAGAATACAAACAGACATA
>CALMNM010000037.1 GCA_937868795.1 uncultured Acholeplasma sp. | reverse complement strand
CGTCTTCCGTCCTAGTGGAACCGAACCGAAGATCAAAATCTATTTCCAAACCGCTGGAAAAACTATGGACGATGCGAAAAATGTCATCGACCACGTGGTAAAAGAACTTACAGAGACGATTAGTCGTCTTTAAGAAAGGAGATTCTCATGTTACTTAAACGCCGTGAATCTTATATAGAGCACATTGAAAATCAAAGTATGTCCATCTTTTTTTCCGGTCATGCACCTTTAAAATCAGCAGACCAATTTTATCCTTTTGTCGTCAACCGCAATTTCTTTTATCTTTCAGGACTCAACCAAGAAAATCTTTGCTTGGTCATCATGAAAGGCGCGGGTAAATCAGATACCTATCTTTTTATCGAAAAGATTGATCCTGTCAAAGCACTTTGGGATGGCGCAGGCATGACGTTTGAAGAAGCGGCTGAAAAAGCAGCAATCCCTTTAGAAAACGTGCGTGATATCACCTCGTTAGAGACGTTTATCGCACAGATGCTCTCCACATCAAGACGTGCGCTCTATGGCGAATTAAGCCATATTTACTTGGATTTAGAGCGCTTAAATGAAAAAGTACCTGCAACTGAAAGTATTCAATTCGCGCATCGCTTAAAGTCCTTGTATCCTCAGATTAATCTTTGTTCCAATCAAATGATTTTGGCAGAGATGAGAACCATTAAAGATGCTTCTGAAGTGGAAGATATGAAAAAAGCGATCGCCATTACCAAGGTAGGTCTTGAACGCATCATGCGTGAACTCAAAGTGGGACGCTATGAATTCCAGCTTGAAGCTGAATTCAATTATGTCTTAAATCTTCACAGAACAGCACCATCGTTTAATACCATCGCCGCTCAGGGGAAGAATGCGACAGTACTTCATTACATCGAAAATTCGGATGCGATTGAACCGGGATCGCTTGTTCTCTTTGACTTGGGATGTTTATCCAATCACTATGCATCCGATATTACGCGAACCTATCCAGCGAGTGGACAGTTTACCCCTCGTCAAAAGGCGATCTATGAACTTGTCTTATCCGTCAATAAAGAAGCGATTCGTTTCTTGAAACCTGGCATGACACTCAAAGAATTCAATGATTTTGGGAAACAAAAGCTGACCGAAGGTGCGAAAGCGTTGGGATTGATCAAAGAAGATGATGAGATCACCCGTTATTATTACCACAGTTTAGGTCATTACTTAGGACTTGATGTCCATGATGTAGGAAACTACACAAAACCAATTCCCGAAGGTGCGATCATCACGGTAGAGCCTGGATTATACATCGCAGAAGAAAACATAGGTATTCGTATTGAAGATGATATATTAGTCAGCGCATCGGGCAATATCAACTTATCTCAAGACATCATCAAAGAAGTAAACGAGATCGAAGCCTTTATGAAGGCAAAGAGAAGTCGTTGACTTCTTTTTTTTTTAAAGTAAACGAGATTTCTTTTATCTATGATAGGGTAGGAGGGATCAGATGAAACTTATCACATTTATCCTATTGTCTATCTTGATAGGGGTCATGATCACGTTTGATGGTCAAGCGGGAACGTATCAGACCTATGAATCGATTGAGCTCGAGAGTGGAAAACTACTTGAGGATTTTACGGATAAAGATTATCGTCTTTACTACACGAAAGTCCATAAACTGAAATTTTCTGGGTGGCGTGTTCATATCGTCTACGAGGATATCAAAGCCACTTATATCTCAGAAACGATGTTCAGCTATTATAACGATGGCTTCACCGCGATTAACTATGAATATAGTTTAGAGCGAAGCGGAAGTTCAAAGATTGCACTCTCAGCGACAGGGACGATTGGACTCAAGATGAATAAGGACATCCCAACGTTTAAAAATGGTCTTGATACATCACTCAAGTTATCGGCAGAATATACGATAAATAGCACTGAAAAAGAGACATATTATCTGAAGTTTTTAGTCGATCCAGGGACACAGGTTGACCTTTATGTCTATGGTGAAGGGAAAATTACGAATGGAGTGGCTGCGAGATATTCGCTTTTTATCCGTGTTGAAAAGGGTGGCTTTGAGATTTTTGTTGTCACCACAGAGTATCAACGATTGGAGAAAAAGAAGATATGAGGAAATTCTTGTTATATCTCATCATTTTTTTAGGTGCGATGGGTTTAGGTTATTTAGCTCAAAAAGTGCAGCCGAAAGAAGAGCCTGTGGTGCTAACAATTGATACAGAATATGTCATTTCTTTTCAAGAAGAGGGACGCTTTGATGTTATTTTGTTTACCAATCAAAAAACGCATCCACTATTTCAAAAAGATTATGTGCTACGTGTGATGCTTCATGATACATCCCTTGACCTGTTTTTTGAGCTAAATTTACTAGATATCACTGAAGGAACAAAGGAAATATATTTGCATGAAACGTTCACACGAATGATTTTCTCTTTTAGTATTCCTTATTTTTCAGAAGATCTATTTGTTGATGATGCCATGCTCTCTTTCGAACTCTTTGATCAAGAGAGTTATCTGTTTCGAATCGGGAAGTTTGCTCTCTTTACTCATTATCCCACGATTGACTGGACACACTTAAGTGGTAGAAAAAGTGATGGGATGCTTTTATCTCGATTAGGATTGGCATATATCGGTCTAGATCAAGAAACATATCATGTAACAAAGGTTTCGATAGGGTTTATGGATGATCTACATTTCACTCATGAAAATAACGAACTCATCATCGATGTGCCTAACGAAGATTATCTACTTTATGATCCTGCCATTCTCATCACCTTAGAGGATCTATCCCTTTGGTTAGTCCCTAACTTTTTATATATTATCGATCATATGCTGTTAAAGGAGTCAGGTCCACTGATCAACCACTATGCACTATATTAAACTTGAAGAAGCAGGGAAGAGGTATCTTTCAAAACGATTCAATCTCACGATTGCAAAAAGCGATTTTTGGGTCATCAGTGGTGATAATGGGTCGGGGAAAACCACGTTATTGTTAATGATATTAGGCTTTATTCGTCCTGATATGGGAATCATCGAAAAAAGGAAGTTAAAGATGGGTTATTTACCAGAGAAGATGATGTTACCGCCTTTCATTAAAGCACTTGATTATTTAGAGACCATGGCACGCATTAAAAAAGATAAAGTCAATTTCGATTATATTTACCGACTCCAAGTCCCGCTTGATAAATCCATTTATGAGCTTTCTAAAGGGAATCAACAAAAACTTGGATTTTTGCAAGCTATCTTGGGTCATCCGCAGCTCATCGTTTTAGATGAGCCCT
>CALMNM010000036.1 GCA_937868795.1 uncultured Acholeplasma sp. | reverse complement strand
AAAAACTACTCGTTGAATACAAACAAAACTTTTTCGATTCCGCTTATTACAATTTGAAAACAACGGATTCATTACCCCGATACAAACGATCCATCTTAGAGACTGTCAACCGGATTATCAATGATGAAGTGATGATGGATCAACTTGCCCTCAAAGTCCAAACTATTAAACGGATCGACGACTATAATGAAGCCTTTCATTACGTCGAAGATCATTTGCGCTACATCACCGATTCATTTGCAGCACTCGAACATTTAATCTTGGCGATTGATAGAAAGAATGAACAATACATCAGTGCAGCAGCAGCAAAAATCCTTTTCTTTACCAATCAATCCGATGATATTGAAGGGATCTTTAACCGTTTATTCCGCATTATCCTAAATAAAAAGGATTTTGATTTTACCCAACTCTTCAATTTAACCCAATCGAGAAACCTAGATACAGGATCGCTTTACAATCAGCGTAGAATGCGCTTTGATACTGTTCCTGAAGAGATTACCTTTGATGATGATCTCATCTCTGAAGAGTATCGAAAAGAGAAAATCAAATTGCTTTTAAAAAACAACATCTATGGCAAAAAGGAAATCGATCAACACGTGAAACATTTACTTGGCGATCAAAAATCGATTGAAGCCGCAAGTATACCTTTAGAGAATCAAGAAGATTATGTTAAATTGCTTTTGATCTTCCTTTATTCCAAATCTGTGGGAATGCACTATGATGTTGAACTCCTCAGTAAAGAAGTTAAAAATAATTTTGTCACTTTCCAGAATTTCAGAATTAAAGAGGTGAAACGATGAATAAAGCACAAGCACTCAAACAATTCAATGATGAATATGGCACCTTAAAAGAAGGTGAAAAGGCCATTTTTTCACGGATCACCAATAAACTCTTCCAGGTGAATTACATCACACGTAAAAAACCAGGAGATACCAACGATTATCGCTTCATTCTTTCCTTTAAGGAAGCCTTTGAGGCATTCTTCGCATTAACTGATTTTACACTCAATATCAAACGTGAAGATGAAGTCATTTTCATTACTAATGATAATCTTTTCAATCACATGCGGTTAAGAAAAACAGAAAGCGTCTTAATCTTAGTCATTAGAATTATCTATCAACGGAAAAAAGACTATGTCACACTTGATGAAAATGTTGAGATTTTCTTGCATGAAATTCATGAAGAACTCTCACGTATCGGATATCTCGATAACAAGCGTATCACTAAAGATAAACTTAAACCTGCACTAAGTTTCCTAAGAAACTATAACATCATTGACTATATCGACCGTGGTTTACACGATGACGCACGCATTAAGATTTATCCGACCATTTTATACATTACCAATCTTGAATCGATCAAAGAGGTCGTTCAAAAACTTGAAGGATATTTAGTTGGAGGAGGTGACGAGGGTGAAGAAGCTGACGAAGATTAAACTCATCAATTGGCACTTATTCTCCAATCAAACCATCGATATTAAAGATAACGCATTGATTTCAGGGGAAAACGGTTCAGGGAAATCGACATTACTCGATGCCATGCAGTACCTCTTTGTGGGAGGACGTAGCGGAGCGAAATTTAATATCGCCGCCACCGATGATGCGAAACGTACACTCGAAGGTTATGTGCGTGGTCGTATCGGTGCTGAAAACAAGGAATATCTGCGTAACGGTGATGTCATCTCACATGTCGCCTTAGAATTCTTTGATGAAGTCATGAAAAAGTATACCACCATTGGATGTTTGCTTGATTTACCTAAAGGTGGGCAACTCAAAGAACGTTTTTACCTCTTAGACAACGTTTCAATTCACGATGGACTCTTTCTCGAAAAGAAATATCCACGTGATTACAAGAGCATGAAAGGCTATTTAAAGTCCATTGACGTTGAGTTTAGCCCCTTTGAATCACAGAAAAAATATCGTGATGCTTTAGCACGCTTTTTTGGGATGGATGCGACCAAATATGCAAAAATCTTACCCAAAGCATTAGCATTCCGTTCGATTGATTTACAAGCCTTTGTCTTTGAGTTCTTGCTCGATGATGATCCGATTGATATCCAATCACTAAAGAATAATGTGGCACAACTTAAGAAAGTCGAAGCACAGATCAAACGCGATAAAGAAAAACTTGATAAACTTGATGCTATCATCCAAGTCGGTGAAGAAATCAAACAAAATCGTGATCAAAAAGATATCAACCAAATCATTGATCAATTGAACTGGATTGAAAAACGAGAAGCGTTCATGAAAGATCAAGAACAAAAACTCGTAGGTATCGAAAAGAGACTCGATCTTTTACGTGACTCAAAAGCACAACTCGATGATCAAATCGAAGAATTAGATCAAGCGATCATCAGCTTGGATCGTGCAAAAAATGATTCTGATTTATCACGCACCCTTCAAAATTATGAAGATGCACTAAAGAAAAAGGGTGCCGAATACGAACATCAAAAACAAGCCATCACAGAATTAAAAGAAGTGCTGTTTAAAGAGTTTAACATCATTAAAGAACTCACCAATAGCTTAAATAATCAATCCTTTAAAGCATTTGTTAACTATTTACAAACTCAAGAGGATGCACTCTCCAGCGATGAACTCTCTTCATATCTTCAACAGCTCGATGTCGATGTTCAAGCGTATAAGCAAGCTTTCTTTAATGAAAAAGATAAAATCGAAAAAGAAAAGCGCGATTTATCAGAAGAGATCCGTCTCACACAAAATCGCCTCAATCAATTAAAGCGTCATGTCAAGACATACCCATTCTATGTCGAAAACCTCATTAAAACGTTGAACGAAGAACTCTCGAGTCATTATCGAAAAGAGATCAGAGTGCAACCACTTTGTGAAATGCTTGAAGTCACCGATGAAAAATGGCGTAATGCCCTAGAAGGTTATTTAGCAACACAACGTTTCGATATCATTGTCGATCCGATGTATTTTTCCGATGCACTGGATATTTATGATCGCGTCAAATTTGAGCAGAAGATCTATGGTGTTGGGTTAGTGAATACCCAAAAGTTAAATGCATATGATCAAATCAATCCAGGAACGCTCGCTGAGAAAATTACGACGGACTCCAATTACGCACGCTACTATGTCAACATGATTTTAAATAACACGTATTGTGTGGAGCATGTCCAAGATTTGAAAAACTATAATCGTGCCATTACACCGACCTGTATGACCTATAGCAATCATACCGCACGCCAAATCAATCCAAGAACCTATGAAACCCCATTTATCGGGAATCAAGCGACTGAGATGCAACTTCAGATGGAAGAGAAGAATCTCACTCTTCTTGAAGAGAAAATGGACAAACTCTATGACCTATCGGATAAAAACGATCGAATTATGCGTTTATTAGGTCAATCCAAGTCTAACCAACTCGTCCATCAAGGACAACTCAGATACATCGATCTGATCAAACAAACGAGAAAAGAATATCTCTTTATCGAAGATCAAATCCAATCTCTGGGCAAAGATAAGAATTTTCAGAAGATTGATGAACAGATTGAAAAAGCTCGCAATAATCGTCGTCAACTCAAAACGGATCAAGAAAAAATCGTGGGTGACATCGCGACTCAAAGAGAAGCACGTCAACGGATTTTGGATGCGATTGATGATGCAAAAGATATGATTGAGGAATTCTCTAAGGAACAAAAAGCACTCTCATTGAAGCATCCAGAAAAACTTTCCTTAGCCAATACACAATTTTATGCGCTTAAACTCAAATTCAAACTCGATCATGACCGGATCACTGAATATTTAAGCGACTCCAATGTCTCACTCAACACCTCAGTCGTGAAGGGTGAAGCTGATCTTGTCAATCAGATGAAAAATTATGTGTTCAACTTCCATTTTGGTGCAGCACCTAACTATGAGCATTTGATCTATTTTGAACAAGAAGCACAGATGATCAGAAACAACAATTTAATCCGTTATGAACGTGAAGCTTCTGAACTGAGAAGAAACTCTGAAATCGGCTTCAAAGAAGAGTTTGTTGGAAAACTTAGAGCATCGATTGAAAATGCCCAACAACAGATCGAAGAATTGAATTACGCACTCACTGATAAGGTGTTCGGTTCTGATATGTATCAACTTACCTATAAGGCAAGTGATAATCCCGATTATAAGATGTATTATGAGATCATCATGGCTAACGAAGCCATTCAAAAGCACACGCTATTCACCGAAGGACTGACCAAGCGTAATGAAACAGTCCTCATGGAACTCTTTGAAAAGATTGCGTCCAATGATCCTGAGTATGACCAACTCACGTATAAGTACTTAGATTATCGTAACTATATGTCTTATGATATCGAAGTCACGAATAAAAATGGAAACAAGTCATACTTTTCTAAAGTATCCAAAGAAAAGTCCGGTGGCGAAACCCAAGTTCCGTTCTATATTGTTATCGCGGCTTCGTTCCAACAGTTACTTACCAAAAACAGACGTATTGATTCCGGTTGTATCGTCTTATTCGATGAAGCCTTCAACAACATGGATGAATCCAGAATTGATGCGATGATGAAATTCTATAACAGTTTATCCATTCAGCTTTTAATCGCTGTACCACCACAACGTGTCTCCAATATTATTAATTATGTTAATACCTCATTAGTCATCGTCAAAGATAATGACTTTGCAATCGTGGAAACTTTTAAAGATGAGCGCATGCTATCGATGTAGAAAGAAGGATTCATATGAATAAAATCACACCAAAAGCATTAGAAAACTTAGCATTACATTATGAAAATAAGCCAGTTCAACAAGCCTTAAGACGTGTGCTGGTTAAAAATGAGTTGGCTAACCTTTTTGACAAGCAAGAAGTCAAGCCGATGAATCAGTTTCGTTTTTCTCATGAGATCAAAACACTCCCAGTAACCAATCAAAAGAGCAGCGGTCGTTGCTGGATCTTTGCTGGACTGAATGTCTTAAGAGAAATTATCGCAAAGAAATACGACTTAAAAGAATTTGAATTCTCCCAAAACTATACCGCATTTTATGATAAACTCGAGAAAATTAATTATTTTATTGAATCGATCGATGACTTTTTAACCTGTGATCAAGATGATCGCACCCTTCAGCATATCTTAAAGACTGGCATTCAAGATGGCGGTCAGTGGGATATGTTTGTGAGTCTCGTTGAAAAGTATGGTGTCGTTCCTAAAGAAGCGATGGTGGAAACCGCATCCTCATCGAATACGGGCTTTATGAACCGTATCATCAACATTAAACTTCGTCAATATGCCGCCAATGCAAGACATTTAGTAGAAGATGGACTTCAAGAAGAGATTCCAAGTTTGAAAGAACAAACGTTAAGTGAACTTTACACTTTTTTAGTGACCAACTTTGGTGTTCCACCCAAGACATTTGATTTTGAATATACCTCCAAGGATGAATATCATATCAAAAAAGGACTTTCACCCCTTGGATTCTATCAGGATGAGTTTGGTGGATTACTGAAGGATTACGTCTCTATCATTCACGCACCCACCAAAGATAAACCATATCTTAGAACCTATTCCGTCGCGTATTTAGGTAATGTAGTCGGTGGTCGTGAGATTAAATATTTGAATCTTGATATTCCAGCACTTAAAGAACTCGTCATCACTCAACTCAAGAATCAAGAAGTGGTCTGGTTTGGATCTGATGTCTCACGTTATGGAGATCGTGTCGCAGGTATTTGGGATGATCAACAATTTGATTATGAAGACATGCTTGAAATGAGCCTTTACATGACCAAAGAAGATGAGCTTGATTATAGCAGTTCATCCATGAATCATGCGATGGTGATCACTGCTGTCAACCTTGATGAAGGACTCCCCAATCGTTGGAAGATTGAAAACTCTTGGGGCGATCAAAATGGTAACAAGGGTTACTATTTAGCCAGTGACACGTGGTTTGATCGCTACGTCTATCAAGCGGTTATTCATAGCAAGTATTTATCGGAGGAACAAAGAAAAGCATGGGAAACAAAACCCATCATCTTAAAACCTTGGGACCCCATGGGTTCACTCGCAAAATAACGCAAAAAAGAGCAACGTGCTCTTTTTTTTCTTTGTGACATTTGATATAATAATTAAGCACAACTTAGGGTTTTCCTTGAAAAGAAAATCACCTTGTGTTACAATGAATGAGGTCAATTAAAATCCGGGACGTGGCGCAGCTTGGTAGCGCACTTGCATGGGGTGCAAGGGGTCGCAAGTTCAAATCTTGTCGTCCCGACCATTGATCAATCAAAGTGAGTTCATCTCACTTTTTTATTTTTACAAAATAAAGGAGGTCATAGACCTCCAAGATAAATCATTCGGAAACAATCGAAATATAATCGGTGGTAAGTGTGATGGAAAGATTTCCATTTCTGACACGAAGCTCGTCGATAAACGCTTTTTGATCCATGTCTGCTTTGGTCTTAATCAGATAGGTGAGTTCAAACATGGTTCCAAAATCAGTGGTCTTGACACGTGTAAGCTGAAAACTGGTCACGTATTTACGAAAGACTTCATCGAACACATTCGCATAGTTTAAGTTTTCAGGAATAATGATTCTTAACTTTGCATGTGTCTTGCGTTGTTGGTCAAGTTTTAAATAATGAATGATCACCATTACAGCAGAGATGAATAACGTAAATGTCACTGCATATCCAATCATTCCTAATGACATCGCAAGCCCCACACCCACAGAACTTAAGATAAAGGCGATATCTCTAGAATCGGTGATCGCACTTCTAAAACGTACGAGCGTGAACACACCTGCTAAGCTGAAAGCACGCGCGATATTATTGGAGACCAAAATGATGATCACAGAAATCACGATGGGCAGTAAAAGAAGTGTTGTATTAAATGCGTGATCATACACCGTCTTGCGATGCGTGAAGGCATAGAGTGCAGAGATAGTGGCACCTAACGCAGTGGAAACTAAGAGAACAATCAAGACGTTGGTTAAGGTTAAACTGGTTAATTCAAGTGAAATATTGACAAAATTAATCGTGAATAAAGGGAATATCATCATTAATACCTCCGATATATTTTTCATAAGCTTTTCCATACTTGGAAAAACTTTGGCTGTAAATCTTGAGTTCAGAAAGCTTTCTTGCTAACCAGAAAGGAAAATTGTTATCAGACTTTATTTCCATTAGAATATGGTTTTCACTGGGTAGTAAAGGATATCCTTCGGTATGATCGAGCGTGAGTTTTTGAGTGCGATAGATGAGATCATGGTCGAATGTAACTCTTAAATCGTCATCCTCTGAATGCAATGCGACACGATTATACCTGATGTATGCACCGGGTCTCGCGTGATGTATGTTGATGAAGTAATCGATCTCTTTCATCATCTGTACGTCATGATAATCTTTAAAAGGTGGGAGCTCTTTGGTATTTAGGTAGTTTTTTGCATGCTGATAGTCGAGGATTACACGGCGCTTGTTGACTCTCCCTTGATATTTCTTTTTGATTTCTAGGAAAACTTGGCTTGTTTCACTTAAGGGATACTCATAGGTTCTAAGTCTTAATTTCTCTTTGTATTTTGGCTTAGCGATGGAGTTTCTTATAACCGAGAAGTCATCATTATCAAAATAGAGGTTATAGATAGTATAGTGATGACCATCACGAGAATATACATCATAGTTTAGGTAATTTGACAAAAAAGGGATGAGTTCATTCATCTGATCTTTCGTGATGATAAATTTGCGTTCATACCGGTTAAAGATACGTATATCCATAAAGACCTAATCCTTATCATGAAGAACTCTTCATACTAAAGATAATTATACCATTATGTCCATAAAAATCGTAAAATTTGTCTATAGAAACTGTTAAATTCAAGAGGGATAGAATAAAATAAATCGTTCCATCCTTTCTCGTAGAGAAAATAAAAATAATATTAGACAAATGTAGGGTTATTTGATAAAATAGTGATTGCGACATGATATGCACCCGTAGCTCAGTTGGATTAGAGCGTAACCCTCCGAAGGTTAAGGTCGCATGTTCGATCCATGTCGGGTGCACCATCAGTGGAGGAATACTCAAGTGGCTGAAGAGGCGGGCTTGGAAAGCTCGTAGGCTGTAAAAGGCGCAGGGGTTCAAATCCCCTTTCCTCCGCCATATCAGAAGCATAGGTTTGATACAATTGTGTCAGACCTTTTTTATTTGCAGAA
>CALMNM010000035.1 GCA_937868795.1 uncultured Acholeplasma sp. | reverse complement strand
TTGGATGAAGTTAAGCGATTCAGTCAATTAGTCACAGATGTCTCTCACAATCATCCTGAAGGACTTAAAGGTGCTGAAGCTAGCGCGTTAGCAGTTCATCTTGCACGAATCGGAAAAACCAAACAGGAGATCTACAATGCCATCAAAGATTACTATGATTTGGGTTTTTCGATTGATGAGATTCGACCCATGTATCACTTCACTGAAAAAAATCATGAGACGGTTCCTCAGGCTTTAGTTTGTTTCTTTGAGTCCACAGATTTTGAAGATGCTATTCGATTAGCGGTCTCTTTAGGTGGAGATTCGGATACCCTGGCCGCGATAACAGGAAGCATAGCTGCAGAATATTATGGTGTCCCTAAATGGATGCACTATAAAGCGAAAACATACTTGACTCAAGAATTAAGGGAATATCTTTCCCGTTTTGAGCGAATGTATCCCCCGAAATTGATTGATAAAGTTGTTAAGGAACATCCATTTTATACTAATCTTCGTCCTTAGGAGTGTTCATGCATACAAAAGAACTTCATGATGCTTTCAAATCATCCTTTGATCTAGTGGGCATTATTGAAACAAAACGATATTTAGAAGAAGCCAAAAAGATGGGAAAAGAAGTTCCCCATGTAGACTTTCCAACCATGGTCGTTTTAGGGTTAGCCTATCCCATGCGGATCTTGAAACACACAAAGTCCCATCTTGTGTCATCTTTTTATACCTTTGGAAATGATTATCATACTGTCTTAAAAGAGAGAATTCATCAAGTGATGAAAACTATTGGTTTGCGTTATGAACTGGGTGTAGATAATCACCCCCACAACGAGCGATTAGCAGCGACGCTCGCAGGTCTTGGCTTTTTTGCTAAAAATCAACTAATTATCAATAAAGATCTTGGTTCATATTTCTTTTTAGGCATTGTGTTTATCGATGTCAATCTTGGACAAGAGATTGTCCTCGAGGTGGATGATGATTGTGGAGACTGTCAAATCTGTATCCAAAGTTGTCCTACACACGCGCTTGATGATGGCTATGACATGAATCGCTGCATGAGTTACTATAATCAAGCAAAACGGATCATCACTGATGATGAAATGCAGAGCAATTATTTACTGTTTGGGTGTGACATATGCCAAAGAGTGTGCCCTAAAAATGTTAAAAAAGGGACGATAATTCATCCTGAATTTGAACTTTCTGGTAAAGAGATGGTCTCCATTATGGATTTGTTCACTCTATCAGAAAAACAGTTTAGAGAACGTTATGAGGGGATGTCCTATCTTTGGAAGGGAAAAACTGTCTTGATGCGTAACGCACTTATGCTATTGCTAAAACAAAAGAATACCGATTACTTGTACGAAATAGAAGAAACACTTATCAAATATCATGCACCTTGGTATAAGGACACCGCGATTCGAGTCCTTGATGCCTTAAAGCAAATAAAAGAGAAAGGTCAAAAGGAATAATTATGCAAAATATTTCTCGAACACTGATTGATTTTTGGGATCAATACTTTAAAGAAGTCGCACCCATGAAGATTAATAAAGATGATGTAAAGATTGAATCAAAACTCGATGAAGAATTAAAATTCATCGGTGATCATGCGAAAGAAGTCCTTGATATTGGATGTGGGTTGGGGACGTGTCTTATGACAGCGAAACTTCTTGGCGATAAGATCATCCATGGGATAGGTATTGATCCATCCGAAAATGCAATACGTTTTGCAAGTGAAACCACAAAACTATCCATGATTGAAGGTTTATCTTTCACGAAAGGTGATCATCAAACACTTGCAACATATCCTGATCATGCCTTCGATGGCATCATCTCATCCAACACACTTGATGTCATTCCTACAGAGATTTCTGATCAGATGATCAAAGAAATTTATCGCCTCTTACAACCTGGGGGTTACTTCCTGCTTAAGATTAATTTTTATCTTGATCAAACGCTGATTGAGAAACTTAAAATGGAACCTATTGGTCATGATATGTATCAAATCAATGGTGTTCTTCGCGCGGTAAATCGCACCACAGAGGCATGGATTCATAAATTTAGCGGTCTCACATTGATCAGACAAGCTGGATATAAGCGCGCTCCTCATATGCCAGATGATCGCATTTTGGTCTTTTCAAAACCGTTATTATAAGAAGGTGATTCGATGTTATATCCTGTCAATAATCAAAAACGATTCACACAATCATTAAATGGTCTTTGGCATTTTTCATTTGTGGAAAATGATTATCTTCCAACGTATCCTTTAAAGAATCCAAGGTTGATGGGTGTACCTGGTAGCTTTAATGATATCGTGACAGACATCAAAGAAAGAGAATATGTGGGTAAAGTGTGTTACGAACGCATGCTATCCCTTCAAGAAATCAAAACATCCGATCGTTGGTCCATTCGGATTGGTGCGGCGACCCATCATGCTGATGTCTATCTTGATGGCATATTTGTAAGCGATCATGAAGGCGGTTATTTACCCTTTGATGTGGAGATTAAAGATCCCAAAGAAGCGATGCGTCTATCCATTATTCTAGATACACGACTAGGATTTCAATCGTTTCCTATGGGTGAAATTAAGCACACTGAGCATGGAGATAAACAGCTTATTTACTTTGATTTTTTCAATTATATAGGCCTTCATCGGAATGTCTTTTTATGCCGTACAGCAGCTAAATATATCGGTGATATTATCGTTAAGACGAAACATAATCATGATAATGCAACTGTTATTTATGAGATAATGACCAATGATACTATAGAAAAGATTGACGTAATTGATCCTAATGGAAAGTTGGTTGCTACAGCACAGAATCCACAAGGTGAGATTCAAATAAAGGATCCTATATTGTGGGATATCCACCAAGGGAATCTTTATCAATTTTGTGTAACGACGTCTCATGATTATTATGAACAAACATTTGGAATTCGTGAAATTGAAATCAAAAATGAACAAATCTATCTCAATCATCGTCCCATATTCTTGAAAGGGTTTGGGATGCATGAAGATTATGAAACCCTTGGCAAAGGTAGCAACTCACTTGTTCATCTTCGTGACTTTGAGCTCTTAAAATGGATTGGTGCGAACTCGTTTCGCACTAGCCATTATCCTTACGATGAAGAAATTTATGATTTAGCTGATCGTTATGGCATCTTGATCATCGATGAGATGCCAGCAGTAGGACTCAATTTTTGGGATCCAAGACCAGTATTTGTCAAAGAGCGTGTCAATGAAAAAAGTCTTCTCGTCTATAAGAATCAATTAAGTGAACTCATCAAGCGTGATAAAAATCATCCCTCAGTCATTATGTATTCCCTTGCTAATGAAGCCAACACACATGAAGAAGGAGCAGTTAAGTTTTTTGAAGAAGCATTTGCTCATGCAAGAAATCTGACAGATTTACCGTTGATGATTGTCGAATATGTATCTGCAGATATCAATCGCGTGGCTCATTTAGCCGATGTGATAGGAATCAATCGCTACCATGGTTGGTATACCGATTTTGGGGATCTATCTGTGATTAATTCACAGATTAAACACTCCGTGAATTCGTATGTTGAAAAGTATCATAAGCCTGTGATACTCACTGAATTTGGTGCGGATACCCTCGCAGGACTTCATACATTACCAGCTCAAGCATTCAGTGAAGAGTATCAAAACGAATTTATCGAATCCTATTTAGATGCTGTTGAAAACTTGAAGGGATTAGCTGGTACCCATTTATGGAACTTTGCTGATTTTCAGACTAAACAAGGACTAACTCGAGTCAATGGCAATAAAAAAGGCGTTTTCACGCGTAATAGACAACCGAAATGGGTTGCACATACCTTGAGAAAACGCTGGAATCAATCAAAATAAAGCATGACCACGGGAAACCGTGGTTTTTTATTCGATGGTAAATGAGACGGTTTCCATCAAATCGAGATCCAGATAAATACGTATTTCGTAATCACCTGTGGGCCAATCATTGGTGGGTTTCGATAAGCTGAAATAGAAATACATATTGATTTCATCAATCGTTAATATACTATCGGCGATATATTCCTCACTATCTCCTTCTACATAATACCAATCCACTTGCATAATTGAATCGATGGTTGCCCCTTCGACACTACCTGTGAGATAAATGATAGGCGTCGTCGTCGTGAAAGTCGATGTTGGTGAGATGGGAAGGTAATCTTCATCTATGGCACTTGAAGTCTCTAAATCAACCAGCTTGGCTGTGGTAAAACTGCAGCTTGCAAACGTAAAACTGAGCAATAACAATAAAACAAAAGCAAGTAAACTCGTTTTTCTCATTGGTTTCTCCTTAAGATATTTTTTGTTATGTCGTCGTTGTTATACCTATAGTTTAACGTGAAAATGGTGAGATATCAATAAAAAAATGACTTGAGCGAACATATAGAGCTCAAATCATCATTATTAAATATACATAAGATTATTGAATGAACAACACTAAAGATGCGGCCATAATGATCATACCTGTCATCAATCCATAGATGGCGATGTGATGTTCACCATGCTTTTCAGCTGTGGGAAGGAGTTCATCTAGTGAAATATAGACCATAATACCTGCAACCATCGCGAAGACGAACCCAAATAAAGATTCACTTAAGAAAGTATAGAGAAGAAAGAAACCAATAATGGCACCAATAGGTTCAGAAAGACCTGATAAAAATGTGTATAAGAAAGCTTTCTTTCTTGATTTTGTGGCATGATAGATGGGGACTGAAACCGCAATACCTTCTGGAATATTGTGAATGGCAATCGCGATGGCGATGGAAATTCCTAAAGCAGGAGATTCAACTGCTGCGATGAACGTCGCTAAACCCTCAGGGAAATTATGGATTGCGATGGCGAGTGCTGAGAATAAACCCATCCGCATAAGGGTATGATCATGATTGGTCTCATAGATATTCATCTCATCTTGCTCATGAGGATTTTCCGCTTTTGGGACGATACGATCAATGAGTGCTATAAAACCTACTCCGAAAAAAAAGGCGATGGTGGTGTAGAGATAACCTTTGGTTGATCCATAAACTTCTTCGAGTGATGAAAATGCTTTGGGAAAAATCTCGATAAATGAAACATAAATCATAACCCCAGCACTTAAACCTAGTGAGAAGGATAAGAATTTTTTGGAAGAAGATTTCTTGTTCATCGCGATGATTCCACCAATGCTTGTCGATAACCCAGCAAAGAGGGTTAATAAAAAGGGGATTAAATATGTGGTCATGATGTCCTCCTGGTGAATAAACCTATGCTTACCATATATTAAGGCATACCTTAATTGCAATTTAAGTATATCAATAATTGTTTGCGTATTCAAAGGATATGCCTGAAAGTAAAAAAAGTCCCAATATCTATGATATTGAGACCGTTCGTTTAATATTTTATTTCTCGTTTTCTAGTTCTTTTGTTATCTTGGTCGTCAAACGATTTGCGAGATTGACAAAATCACTTGGCATTAACAAGATAGTGGTCGTATTGTTTTCTGCACCAACTTCACTGATCATCTGCATGCGTCTTAGTTCTAGTCCGGCAGGGCTAGCAGCAATGGCATCAGCAGCTTCGGATAGTTTTTTACTTGCCTCAGATTCACCTTCGGCTTTGATAATTCTCGCTCGCTTTTCACGAATGGCTTCCGCTTCTTTAGCCATCGCACGCTGCATAGATGTTGGGATTTCAACATCCTTCATTTCGACCATCTGAACTTCAAGACCCCAAGCATCGGTGATTTTATCGACGATTTCTTTAATTTGACCATTGATTTGATCACGATTGTTCAACACTTCATCCAGATTATTCTGACCGATAACATTACGAAGTGTGGTCAATGCGATTTGATAGATTGCAGAATGATAATTGGCAACTTCAAGGATTGCCTTCTTAGGATCAAAGACTTTAAAATAGAGCACAGCATTGACCTTAATGGTCACACTATCTCTCGTGACTGTATCTTGTGCAGCCACATCAACGGTATTAACCCGGATGTCGACCACTTGAATCCTTGTGATCAAAGGCCACGACCAATAAAGGCCTGGTCCTCGTAACCCACGATATCGACCAAGAACAAAAATAACATGACGTTCATACTCTTTTGCAACTCTCAATCCAAAAAAGCTCATAATTTTCTCCTTTATTATTGATATACCCCATAGATAAATACAACCTTATTATACTCCCGATCTCATCGAGTTGTCGATATTATTATCAATTGTCATCATACTAAATAAGGTGA
>CALMNM010000034.1 GCA_937868795.1 uncultured Acholeplasma sp. | reverse complement strand
ATCCCAATACCCATGAAGATGAGTGGTGCGAATGCCATGATCAGACGGATCATTAACGTGGCACTATCGGGTTGACTAACAACAGGTGCTTCACCGAGAACTTGTTCTTGGAAACCTGCAGCGCCGATTAAAAACATGACGAACGCAAGACCAATCGCTTGTGCGATTTTATTAATAAAGTTGGTAAATCCACTCATTTGTCCATCTAAACGATCTTTAAACTTGAGTTGACCGGCATCGACCACATCACCATACATCGTATGGGGAACAAGCCCAGGTCCACTAATCCCAAACCCCATAAGCCCACCGAGTAAATAAACAAGAAGAGGATTTGCATTCGCAGGAATTAACAATAAGCCTAATGCAGTAATAATCCAAATCAATCCACCTAAACGGTATGCAAAGGTCTTACCCTTTTTAGCAATAACCTTTAAGTACACAGGAAGTGCAACGATTTGCATGGAGAACATCAGGGCTGCTGCGATTAGTCCTACCATCGACCCCTCACCCGAAGCTGTCAAATCCTTAACGATAAAGAAATCGATGTAAAAGAAGAATAAACCACTCATAATAGCCATCGACATTTGAAGGACTAAGAACATGCCTAAATATTGTCTAAAAGGCTTAAGTGATAATGGTTTCGCTAAGGCTTTCGCTGAAAATGCTGACGAAACCTTAGGTGTTTGGATTTCCTCTCTCGCAAATAATCCCGTGAAGAGCACAGAAAGACCAAAGATAAGGCCAAAGCTTAAGCTCATCACTTGGTAACCGATGGCTTCATCACCAAACATACCCACAATCATACCAGGAACTGCGACACATAGGATAGACGAGAAGATAGAAAATCCTAAACGAACGGAATTGAATGATGCGCGTTCTTGATAATCACGACTGATTTCAGACGATAAGGAATAATAGGGAATCATAATCATGGTTTGAACAGTCGTAAAGACGAGATAGGATGTCAGTGTAGCTATCACGCGAAGGGCTAGTGATGAAAAACCATATGGGAAGAAAAGAAAATACATCGATAATAAAACCAGTGGTGAAGCAATGACTAAGTAAATCCGTCTTTTCCCCATTTTTGATGAGGTGTGATCTGAAATATACCCCATGAGAGGATCGGTAATCGCATCCCAGATTCTCGCGACCAAAACAATGACACCAATCCAGTAAGGACTGATCCCCACCGTGAGAGCGAGAAACCCTGGATATAAAAAGTTGATAATGTTAAACGAACCTCCACCGAAGACATCCGCAGAGGCAAATGCTAATTTCTTTTGAATCCGACCTTTTTCCATATTAATCTCCATTCGTTGAGCATATAATTTCATTATACGGAAAATTTAACAAACTTCAATATTCTATAGATTTGAATATCAAAACATAGGAGAAAAATGGCCTTAATCGTCTATTATATAAGACACCATGCATTATTATGGAAAAAGCATTGACATCATGGTATTTTAAGCATAGAATAGAACTAAACAAACCCACCGTGTGAACATCAATCCATAGAGGAGGAACATCTGTGAAACATCCACTTACAACCTATTTTCTTGAGGTCTATCCAGACTCTATCCATACCATTCGTGACAAAGTCATTTTTGCGATATCGGATCATCAAATTGATTATTTAATTCTTGAAGGACACGATGCCATGGGATTTATTGGTGAATTGATCACGGTAGGATCTTATCAAGCATATAAACTTCCTTTAACGCATCATAACGCGACGATTCTTCGATCATATTTTGCTTTTACCAATCCAATACCTGTTTTAAGAAAACCTCGTTCGTTTGGTCTCGGTGATCGGTTAGGCATTGCTGGTGAGGGTCATCTTCGTGTCTTCAAAGCATGTGATGCATATCCTGTTCTTGCTCAACAATCCATGCGTGAACTGACATTAACCAAAAGAAGTTATGAAGATGTTTTAGATGCTGCATCGTATGCTGTTTTTAAATATGGTTATCATGATGGTTTTGGTGCCGATGGTGATCATTTGAAGAAAATGGAAGATATCGAACATGTTCTTAAACTGGGTTATACCATGATTACCTTGGACTGTAGTGATTATATCAAAAATGATGTATTGACATTAACCGATGACGAAATTAGAACACGGGTAACACTTTCTGATGACTTGAAGAAACGTTACCTAGTAAATAATGTCAATATCGAGGGTCACCTGATCCATTTCTCAGAAATCGATTTGATGCGTGCATGTTATGTTTATCGGGATGCGATTGAGTACACCACAAAGGTTTATGAAAAATTCTTCAAGCATCAAACCTATCAAGCCAATCTTGAATTGTCCATTGATGAAACGATGACTCCCACAAAGCCGGTAGAACACTATTTTGTAGCAAATGAGTTAAGACATCGTGGTGTGGTTTTGGATACATTAGCACCTAGATTTTGTGGCGAATTTCAAAAAGGTGTCGATTACATTGGCGATTTAAATCAATTTGAAAGAGAACTCCAAGTTCATGCAGCGATTGCTCGACATTTCGACTATAAATTGAGCATTCACTCAGGCTCAGATAAGTTTTCCATCTTTTCAATTATTGGGAAGCACACCCAAGGGATCTTCCACATCAAGACTGCAGGAACGAATTGGCTTGAAGCGATGCGTTTGGTTGCCATCAAAGATCCTGACCTCTATCGTGAAATTCATGCTTTTGCCCTTGAATCATTTGCTGAAGCGAAGAAACTCTACCATGTCACTACTGACTTAACGAAAATCCCCTCGCTTAGCACACTCAAAGATGATGACCTTCCTAAATTATTCCAGATGAATGATGCTAGACAGCTCATCCATATCACCTATGGTGCGATTCTTACCGCAGAAAGTCATCAACAAGACCGCTTTAGAACAAAGCTTTATCGCTTGTGGAGCACCTATCATCAAACGTATGCAGAGATGCTTGAACATCATATTGGTGAACATATTCACAAACTTTACGAAGGATTCACTCGTTAATCACATGAATTTTAAGGCGGAAGATCACATCATATTCCGCCTTTTTCATTTATCTTAACTGCCCACTTGACAATTTGTAATCTATAGATTAGAATATTATTATAAACGCTGTTTATTATAATGGACAAAATGAGGAATCAATAGTGAATATTAAACAAATATCATTAGCATCAACGTTATTAGCACTTGGAATACTTTTGCCTTTTCTCACGATTAATCAACCCCAGTTGGGTCAAGTCTTCTTACTGATGCATATCCCTGCACTCCTTGCAGGATTTTTACTAGGAGGAAAATGGGGGGGACTCGTCGGATTCCTTATGCCCTTATTAAGAAGTTTGATCGTAGGAATGCCACCTCTTTATCCAACAGCACTGATCATGGCGTTTGAATTGATGACCTATGCATTCGTGGCTGGATTTGTGATGTCAAAGTTGACATATAAAACAGTAAACGTGGTGATTGCTCTTTTGGTGGCGATGATTATGGGTCGTTTGGTATGGGGTGTAACGAGCGTTATTATTTTATCGCTTGAAAGTCTTCCTTTCACCTTCCAGATTTTCATTACTGGCGCATTCATTACTGCGTTACCGGGTATTGGGATTCAACTGGTTTTGATTCCGACCCTGATTTACTTTATGGGTCGAGCTAATCTTCTTGAACAACGATGAATCACTCGATATCCCTTGATCAATGGGAACAAAAGATTTTAGACGTCATCAATCAAGCGAAAGATCCATTCGTTATCGCAATCGATGGGGATGCAGCATCAGGAAAAACCACATGTGCCAATCGGTTTAAAGATGATCCTCAGATCTGGGTCATATCCATGGACCATTTCTATCTTCCCTTTGATCAGAGAGTGGATGAAGTTGGTGGACATATCGATTACGAAAAAATAATCCAATCCATTCTTAAGCCTCATGAAAAACGTGAAACGATGCATTATCATTGGTATGATCCTCACACCTCTTGTGTGATCAACGAATATGACTTAACGTATCGCCCAATCATTCTATTAGAAGGTGCGTATAGTTGTCATCCTAAACTTCGTCCGTGGATCCATCTCAGTGCGTTATTCATGATTGATAAGGATTTACAAAAGAATCGGATCATCCGTCGTTCCAATCTATCCACCTACGAGACATTCCGCGATGTTTGGATTCCTAAAGAAAAAGACTATCAACAGTTAACTAATCTTGATCACTATGTCAATGATCATGTGCAAATCACAGAATAAGGAGAATATCTATGAAAACATTTAAGTATGATCTCATGTCGCCAACAAGCATGGGAATTAGAATCACCCCTGTTGATCGCCAACCGATTGAAACCTCACACCTCTTTGAAATGCAAGCAACCTCTGCAGAATCTAATGTCTTGAATGTGAGTGCATCCTTAGGGTTAAAGACCAAAGTACTCACCAAGTTTGTGGAAGATAGTGCGATCTCTCGCTTTATCAAGCATGAACTTGGCCGAAGACATATCGATTTTGAAGGTGTTTCTGTTCCCCAAGGTGGACCATGGGGTTACCGTCATCAATTCAATATCGCAGATAGTGGGTTCGCTTACCGAGGACCTCGCGTACAAAATGATCGTGCAGGAGAAGTGGGAAGAACCTTAGCAGCAGAGGATTTTGATCTCAAACGAATCCTAGAAGATGAAGGCGTTAAATACCTTCATTTATCAGGATTGATCGCATCCCTCTCCAAAGAGACGAGTGACTTCTGCTTAACCCTAGCCAAAAAAGCGAAAGCTGAAGGAAGTAAAATCTCTTTTGACTTAAATTATCGTGCATCCTTTTGGAAAGGTAGAGATCAAGAGCTTCGCTCCATTTTTCATGACATAGCGAGCATCTCTGACATCTTAATTGGCAATGAAGAAGACTTCCAGTTGTGTCTAGGCATTGAAGGACCAAAAGCCGGTGGGAAAGATATCCATGGACAAATCGATCGATTTAAAGAGATGATGCTCAAAGTGAAAAAGCAATATCCCTCTGTGAGTGTGTTTGCGACCACCTTGCGTGAAGTCATCAATGCGAATGAACATCTCTGGGGTGCCGTGGTCCTTAATCATGAGACATGGACCGTACTAGAACCTAAACCTATTCTCGTTTATGACCGCATTGGTGGTGGTGATGGATTTGTTGGTGGTTTACTCTATGGGCTTATTTCCGGTTTTGAACCTGAAAAAGTGGTACAATTTGCTTGGGCAACAGGTGCGCTCGCTGCTTCGGTCAAAGAAGATTATGCAACTCCTGTAGATGAAGCTCAAGTATGGAACATCTATAAAGGTAACGCTCGCGTAGAAAGGTAGATAATTATGAAACAAATATCTGATTTAGCATTAATCGGCATCGCTGTCATGGGTGAGAATTTAGCACTTAATATGGCATCAAAAGGTTTTCACTTAACCGTATATTCCCGTAAACAAGAAACTGTCGATCAGTTCATTCAAGGAAGAGCGAAAGGCTTCCCTATCGTCGGAACCACGGATTTGAAAGAACTTGTCCAATCACTAAAACTTCCTCGTAAAGTGATGCTCATGATTAAAGCAGGGGATCCTGTTGATCAAGTCATTGAACAACTCATTCCTCTTTTAGATCAAGGTGATGTCATCATTGATGGAGGAAACTCATTATTTACAGATACCAATCGTCGTACAGCATACTTAAAATCCAAAGGTATACACTTCATTGGAACCGGAGTTTCGGGTGGTGAAGAAGGTGCCTTGACAGGACCTTCCATCATGCCTGGTGGATCGAAAGAAGCATGGCCTATTGTCAAACCTATTTTGCAATCAATCGCGGCGAAAGTCAGTGATGGTGGAATTTGCTGTGATTGGGTCGGTGAAGATGGCGCAGGTCATTTCGTGAAGATGGTCCACAACGGCATCGAATACGGAGATATTCAATTGATTACTGAAGCATATCATCTTATGAGAGAACTATTAACTCTTGATAATCAGACGATGGCAGACACGTTTGCTAATTGGAATAAGACAGAACTTGATAGTTATCTGATTGAGATTACAGCCGATATTTTAAACTATAAAGATGAAAATAATGAACACTTAATTGATAAAGTATTAGATACTGCAGGACAAAAGGGAACAGGCAAATGGACGGTCAGTGCATCCCTTGATCAAAGTGTTCCACTAACTCTGATTGGTGAATCTGTTTTTGCGCGATTCTTGTCCGCGATGAAGGAAGAAAGAGTCGTCGCCTCAAAGCGTTATAACATCCTACGTCCACACTATGAAGGCGATAAAAAAGCTTTTGTAGAAACTTTGAGAAAAGCCCTTTATGGAGCGAAAATCATGTCTTATACACAAGGATATGCTCTGATGAGACAAGCAGCAACAGACTTTGGCTGGGCACTCAATTATGGAGGCATTGCGTTGATGTGGCGTGGCGGTTGTATCATTCGTTCAGTCTTCTTGGATAAGATTAAAAAAGCGTTTGAAATCAATCCTAATTTGACCAATTTATTGCTTGATGATTACTTTGAGAAGACGATTAAATCGGTGATTCCTTCGCTTCGTGAAGTGGTTGCTACAGCAGTGAAACATGGTATTCCTGTACCTGCACTCAGCGCTGCAATTTCGTATTTTGATGGATATACTACTGCATCACTTCCAGCGAATCTTTTACAAGCGCAACGCGACTATTTTGGAGCGCATACTTATGAAAGAACCGACCGTCCTCGTGGCGAATTCTTCCATACGAACTGGACAGGTCGTGGTGGAAATACGTCATCAACGACGTATAATGTGTAGGTGATATGATGAAACATCCCTCACTAAAAGATAAAGTTGTTGTTGTTACAGGTGGAGCTGGTGGATTAGGGTCAGCGTTCTGTCAAGCGCTCGCTGATGAAGGTGCACGTGTCGTAGTTTTAGGTCGTAACCTAGATAAAGCTGAAGCATTTGCTGAAGAACTTAGAAAAAAAGGTGGCCAAGCATTAGCTGTCTCCGCGGATGTGACCGATGAAAAAAGTTTGTTAGAAGCAGCGAATGTTATCATTGATAAATACCAAGGCATCGATATTTTGATTAATAACGCCGGTGGTAATCATCCGAATGCGACCACAGAAATTCGTTTTGCGAGTGAACGTGTCAATGACACTGTGCGTGATTTCTTCAAGATGAATGTGGGTGATATGGAAGGTTTATTATCACTTAACATCATGGGATCACTGATCCCTACACAAGTATTCGCAAAGTTCATGAATAAAGACAGACACCCATCCATCATCAATATCAGTTCAATGAGTGCTTTTAAGCCTTTAACAAAAATTCCAACCTATAGCGCTGCAAAGGCAGCCATCAATAACTTAACACAATGGATGGCCGTCTATTTTGCCTCTGCTGGGATTAGAGTCAATGCATTAGCCCCAGGTTTTTTTGCAACCGATCAAAATCGTCATCTCTTATTCAATCAAGATGGATCAAGAACCGCACGTACTGCGCTTATTTTAGATCATACCCCGATGGGACGATTTGGGGAACCCGAAGAATTGATTGGCACACTACTATGGTTGCTCGATCATGAAGTCTCGGGCTTTGTTACAGGTATCATTGTTCCAGTGGACGGCGGATTTTCAGCATTCAGTGGGATATAGTTATGGAAATCTTCAGACATTTACCCAATGATGCACCCCTCTCTAATCAGGAAATTAAAGATGCACTTATTGAGTCTTTAAAGGGAAAAACATTTAAAAAAGTTCTACTCATTCCACCGGATATCACCCGCTATCATTCGAACGCAGGTATGATCACAAACACGTATTACCATTTACTCAAAGATCAGGCTATCGTTGACATATTACCTGCTCTTGGCACCCATGATCCCATGACCAAAGAAGAAGTCAGTGATATGTATGGTGATATTCCTTTTGAACGCTTTATCGTCCATCGCTGGCGTACTGATATCGTCAAAGTTGGTGAAGTTCCTGCATCCTATGTCAAATCCATCACCGATGGACTATGGGAATCAAGCGTGACGATGGAACTCAATAAAGTCATTTTAGATCCTTCCTATGATCTGATTATCTCGATTGGCCAAGTCGTTCCTCATGAAGTTATCGGAATGGCTAATCATGCTAAAAATATCTTTGTGGGCTGTGGTGGAAAATCGACCATTCATCAATCACATATGATCGGTGCTGTCTATGGGATGGAAAGAATGATGGGAAAAGATCATACCCCGGTAAGAAAAGTACTCGATTATGCGTGGGAACATTTCATCAAAGATCTCCCTCTCATTTTCGTCTTGACTGTGACCACAGCGCCTAACAATCACATTCAAACCCATGGACTCTTTATTGGTGATACACGACGTGTCCTTGAAGCAGCGATCGAAGTATCCCAAAGAAAAAATATCAACTTTGTTAAAACAGGCATTAAGAAGTGCATCGTATACTTAGATCCTAAAGAATTCCGCAGCACATGGCTCGGGAATAAAGCCATCTATCGAACCCGTATGGCGGTTGCTGATGGTGGAGATTTAATCGTTATTGCACCTGGTATTATGAAGTTTGGTGAAGATGAAACCATTGACCACCTTATCCGCAAGTATGGTTACGTAGGAAGGGATCAAGTCCTACAACTTTTTAAACAAAATGAGGACTTACAAAAAAACATGAGTGCCGCAGCTCACCTTATACATAGTTCATCGGAAGGTCGCTTTAACATCACTTATGCGGTTAAAGATATCGAGCAAGAAGCGATTAGAAAGGTTAACTTTTCTGCGATGAAGTATGAGGATGCGATCAAGCAATACCCCATCGGTACATTTTCACCAGGGTATAATACACTTCCTAATGGCGAAGACATTTACTTCATCCCAAATCCTGCATTAGGATTATGGATCAATGAAGAGAAATTTTTCGACCAAGACAAAGGGGGGATGTTTGATGAAAGATAATCAATCTGTCGTCAGGATTCTCGCCATATTAAAACTCATTGCCAAACATGAAGAAGGCATCACATTAGGGGATATCTATCGAACATTAGGAATGTCAAAATCCACCGCGTATGATATCGTTCAAACCCTTTATAAGATGGATGCGGTGTATTATAAAGATCCCCATTTAAAGAATTATGTGATCGGATCGACTATGTTTGCGATTGGATCAGTCTATGCAAAAAACTCGAATCTTATCGAAATGTCGCATAGCGAATTAAAAACATTTGCTGAAGAAAACAATCGTGTGGTCATGCTGACTAAAAAGGTTGAAGACAAGATTATTGTCATCTACAAATATCAACCAAAAACGGCTTTACTAAACCTTTCTGATGATATTGGAACGGTAAAACCATATGATGATAAAACGGTATACTCTCGCATCTTTCAAGCGAAAGTTCCTAAGAAGAAGGGTGAAGATGTTCTCTGCTTAAGAGAGTATCAAGACGATATTGGGATTGATGTGATCGCATGTCCGCTCTACAATTTTGAACAGCGACTTGTAGGTTCAATGTTAACTTTTGACATCATGATTGAAGATAAACAACAAGATCACATCATTGACGATTTTCAAGCGATAGCAAAAAATGTTTCAAGAAGACTTGGCTTTATTGAACCCTAAAGAAAACTGGTGTCCATTTAGACACCAGTTTTTATATTATTTCTTCAGGAATTAAGGTTAACTTTTCATCAATTTTCTGTTGAAAAATGTTGAGTTCGTAACGATAAACAAACCACGATAACAATCCTGATAAGCCATCCGAAACAGCGTAGGTTAACCAAATACCTGCGATACCAAAGATTGGCGTTAAGATATATAACGCAGGTATGTAGATAAATAGTTGACGAGATAAAGCAATTAAGAATGCTCGTACAGGATAGCCTAGTGCTTGATAAACGGAAGACATAATGAATTGATACCCTACAAATAAGAATCCAAAAGGCATGATCTTAAAGGCTTGGACACCAATCGAGATAAACAATGGGTTTGCTTCCCTGGTGAAAAGTAACATCATGTACTTTGAAAAGAAGAATACAATGACGGAGACGGTGATGAAATAGATGACTAAGTATTTTGTACTCAATTGAACACTTTCTTTTAGCCTGTCATACTTTTGTGCACCGTAATTAAATCCTGCTATCGGAATCATCCCTTGAACAAGTCCAAACCCGGGCAGTAAGAGAAATGCTACAAGACGATTGACAACACCATAGACCGAGATATAAATTTCTGGTTCAGTGGGTGCGTATTGATTGATCAGGTGGTTTACTGCTATCACTAAGAATGAGACAAGACCATTACGGATGAACGTTGGTACACCAATGATGACGGTTTCTTTCAGCATTGCAAAATCCACAGAATAGAAAGATGATGTATCGATATGGAGGACAGATTTTTTAGAGAGTGATGCGATGAGAATAAAAGCAAGCATCAGCATTTTCGCAATAAACGTTGCCATCGCTGCACCAGAAACGCCTAAGCCTAAGCCCCAATCGAAAATAAAGATAGGATCGAGTACTACATTGGAAAGTGCACCGATCAATAAAGAGATCATCGCAACTTTTGCCCTGCCTTCAGCGCGTGCTAGATTATTTAAAATAAGCGATGTCGTAAAAGGAAGTAATGATAACACAATCCAAAACATGTAATCTTTTGCATAACCAATATTGATAGCTGACGCGCCAAAAAGGACTAAGATCTCATCCATAAAGATTAAGCTTATGATGGTTAGGGTGATTGCGATGACTCCGTTAAAGAAAAGCGCACTGTTGACAGAGCGTCGCATAACTTCTTTATCACCACGACCAAACGCACGTGAAAATATGGAAGAAGCACCAATCCCAAACATGAGTCCAATGGCGAAAATTAACGTTTGAAAAGGGAGTACAATCGTAAGAGCACCAATCGCAATTTCACCAGAACCCCATGCTAAAAAGATCGTATCAACAAGGTTATATAAGGCATTGGCAAACATTGCAATGGTTGCGGGAATGGCGAGTTTAAATAAAAGTTTTTTGACTTCCATTTCGCCAAGCATTACACTCTGTTCATGCTGCATAAACGGTCTCCTTTATACAAAAATCATTATAGCATGAAATAAACGCATCAAGCGTGAAGAAAACATGTAATCTCGGTTTAAATGAAGAAATTCTTTCAGATCATTTGCTTTATTCTATTTAGAAAAATGAAAAACATAATAAGTTTATCAATAATCTAAATAAAAGCATCGATTACCACATCTTTTGGATGAATTCAAATGATTTGCATTTCAAAATTTAGTTTTTTCAAAATTTTAATGATATTCTTTCTTTTCATGTGCTATAATAAGGGCAACTTAGGAGCAACGTTTATGTTTATCCTATCCCCGATGATGCGATTAACTTGACTTGACCTTTTTATTTTGGAATTTTTGAAAGCGCTTTAACCTTGGTAAACACATAAACTATGTTTATGAAATTATAGCATGTAGGAGGATACGAATGAAATACATCATGACTTTTCTAGTACTACTTTTGGTGTACCTCTTTTTAGCTGGCTTTACGTTAGCTGAACTTGTTTTAGGAGGTCTCATCAGTGCTGTACTGAGTATGCTCATCGTAAAAACGGTCAATTACTCTATGGATATAACATTGCCATGGAAGTTGTTGAAGTTTTTGGTGATCTATCTCCCTGTCTTTATTTACAAACTCATCATTGCGAATCTCGATATCGCACGTCGTGTGCTATCGGTTAAGATTCCTTTGAACCCAGGGATTGTCAAAGTAAAGACAAAGATCAAAGGAGATTTTGGTAGATTGACGCTTGCCAACTCGATTACGCTGACCCCAGGAACATTATCCATTGATCTTGATGATGAGGGAATCTATGTTCATGCTGTCGATGTAAAAGGGGCAAATCCAGAAGAACACCAAAAGAACATCAGTGGATCTTTTGAAAACATCTTAGGAGGTATTTTCAAATGATTATTCACATGATTGTTTTTGGATTGTTGGGTATTGGATTACTCTTTACGTTGTTCAGATTGATCAAGGGACCCTTTTTGCCCGATCGCGTTGTCTCACTAGATACGATGAACATGATCATCGTCGGTGTCATAGGAATGCTTGCCTTATTCTTTGAAAATGAACTTTTCTTGGATATTGCCATTGTTTATGCGATATTATCCTTTTTTGAAACCGTGGTTTTTGCACGATATATGGAGGCGAAGCATCATGGTCATCACTAGTTATATCTTTTTAATCATTGGTGGTTTGTTCTATATGCTTGGTGGCTTAGGTGTGTTAAGAATGCCAGATACATTCAACCGGATCCAAGCAGGAACAAAAGCGACTACCCTTGGATCATTTTCCATTATGATTGGTATTTTCTTTGCTGAACCTACATGGGTCTTAAAAGTGGTGGTTATCATCATCTTTATCGCCATCTCTAACCCTATTGGTTCCTCAGTCATTGCAAGAGCGACCCATCGCTCACCCCATCGACCCACGAATCTCGTGGTCGATGAATTAAACGAAGGAGGAAAGACACATGACCATGTATGATATTCTTTCGGCTTTCCTTTCTGTTTTACTTTTAGTCATGGCATTTCTTGCTGTTTCCAGTAAGCACACGATGAAAAGTGTCGTCTTTCTCTCGGTATTAAGCATGCTATCTGTTGTTGGCTTTGTGTTACTTCAAGCTCCTGATGTCGCGATTACGGAAGCAGTTGTCGGTTCTGGTCTTGTGACCGCACTCTTTATCTTCTCCCTTCTCTCCATGAAGAAGAAAGGAGAATCCAAATGAAAAAGCTTTTTGGTTTCGTCCTATTAATGACTTTAGGTGTCATTATTATCTTATCTTTAAACGGAAATCCTCATTTCCCCAAGTTTGGTGATGTGAGTGTTGAAGATCGTATTTCCATTCGTTTTATTGAAAGAGATGCCTTAGGTGATATTCTCTTTGGTGTGACAGAAGATTTGGAAAGCGGTGCGGCCAATATCGTGACTTCGATTGTCGTTGACTATCGTAGTTTTGATACATTAGGTGAAGTCACAGTGCTTTTCATCAGTGCTCTTGGTGTTGCACTCCTCTTAGGTGGGGTATCCGAACGACGGATGTCACTTTCCTTTAAACCTAATTTCATGCTGCGTGTAGGTGCCCGTGCTTTGTTTGGTATCATCCTTGTGACCGGGATTTACATCATATTCCATGGTCATCTAACCCCAGGTGGAGGTTTTCCAGGGGGAACCATGATTGCTAGTGCCATTCTCTTGTTATACCTTGCGGATGATCAATTTAGATCTAAAGTCCAAGCATTCAAGTGGATGGAAGGGATTGCTGGGTCACTTTACGTCATCTTAGGTATCGTCGGTTTAATCATCAGTGGTTATTTCTTAAAGAATATATTACCCAATGGTGTGATTGGTGATCTGATCAGCAGTGGTATGATTCCTATTGTCTACATGCTCATTGGTCTAAAAGTCGGCAGTGAAATCGCCGGTGTCATCGATCATTTCTTGAGTGAGGAGGAACACGTATGATTCAATATGCAGCGATACTCATGATGATGATTGGACTCTACGGTTTATTTATCAATCGTCACGTTATGAAAATCATTATTTCCTTAAATGTTCTCGAATTAGGATTAAACCTATTTATCATTAGTGTGGGTTATGTGACCGGTGGCATTGCCCCCATCATCACATCAACCAATGCGTCCTCAGCACTCCTTTACGTCGATCCACTTCCTCAAGCTCTCGTGTTAACTGCAATCGTCATTGGTGTGGGAACCACAGCGTTAGGTCTTGCAATTGCGCGTAAGATTTATCAAACCTATGGCACACTCGATTTAGAAAGATTGGAGGAAAAGTAAGATGAGTCCTATTTATTTGATTGCGATTCCATTGCTCTTAGCTTTCCTTTCCATCATCAGTAAGAAAGTTGCTCCTTACCTAGCCATTCTTGCAACAGTATTTAACAGTGTGGTTGTCTGGTTTATCACCAAAGGAGTTGTCAATATCGGTGGTTTTGAACTCCCATATGGTATCAATCTTTATGTAGATACCTATACCATCTTTGGTTTAGCGCTAGTCAATCTCTTATTCTTAGGTGTGGTGATTATTCACATCAAAGAAGAAAAAGCGTATGCCTCAGCTCTCCTCGTCGCATTAGTCGGGTTGAACGGACTATTACTTACAGGAGACTTATTTAATCTCTTTGTTTTCCTTGAAATTTCAGGCATTGCTGCCTATATTTTAACCACTTCCAATAAGAAACCGTATCGAACATTCCAGTACTTGGTTATGGGGTCAATCGGTAGTAGCTTGTATCTTTTTGGATTAATCATTTTATATGGCATGGTTGGTTCGTTAAACTTGATGCATATCGTTCATCTGATTCAAGATCAAAATATCGCATATACCAGTTTAATCCTTCCCTTTATGCTCATGTTCATTGGTTTAGGTGTCGAAGCAAAGCTTCTCCCTTTCAATGCGTGGGTCAAAGGCATCTTAGCCCATGCCAATGGGTTTGTTGGAAGTTTGATTGCATCCATCTATGCAGCAGCAATCAGTTTCGTCTTTGGACGCTTAATCCTTCATCTTTTCCAATTTGAAGGACGTTTACTCCTTGTGGTCACCATTCTTTTAGTGGTGGGTGTCATCTTAGGAGAAGCGATGGCGTTTGCCACAACGAAAGCAAGAGAAATTCTCTTATACAGCAGCATTGCACAAGCAAGTATCGTGATCCTACTTTTCGTTCAAGGCATGATCGTTTGGGCTGCATACTTAATTATCGCTAATGCACTTGCCAAATTCGTCTTATTCAATGTCATTGGACAAGCTTCAAAGACACAAAGTGATGAGTTGAATGCTTTAAGTGGACTTTTCCAAAAGCATCTCATTGTCGGTGTTGCAGCGACGATTGCGACATTATCCATGATTGGATTACCCCTTTTCGTCGGCTTCTTAATCAAAGTCAATTATCTGATGATCTTAGCAAACCAAAATCAATTTGTCATCATTGCCATTTTGATTTTATCTGCTGTCGTCGAAGGGATCTACTACATTCGCTTACTCATCAAACTCTGGTTTCCTGAACAAGAAGTTCATGAGGTTAAGTATTCACTTGGTCTTCAAATCATCTTGGTGATCATCGCTTTAGGCTTCCTTGTGCTAGGGACTTACCGTCAACCTTTGGATCAATTCACTGATCAAATCGATCAAATCACTGAAGAAATCGAGGTGCTTTTCTAATGGCTAACATTGAAATGATGATTTTATTAGTCCTCGCGTTTGCAGTGATCAGTTATGTCGTCACGAAACTTAATGCGTTTATTGGTGCGGTCGTCACGATTGTGGCATCCACGTTAGTCTTTTCAACGCTTGCGTATTACGGGCTATCGATGAATATGGATCCAACGACGACCATCTTACCATTCTTGGTCTTTAGAGAAACGTATTTAGGCACGTATTTTGTGGTTGTGATTGCTTTAATCTATATGATGGTTTCTTTCTTCCATCCTTATTATGTTGATCAATACAAATACAAAGCAGCCTATCATTTCTTATTTTTACTTAGTTTAGCAGCAGTACTTGGTGCTTTCTACAGTGCCAATCTCGTTCAATTATTTTTCTTCTTTGAACTCATCGTATGGTCAACCCTTTTCTTAATTCCCATGGGTAAGAGTAAAGAAGCAGCCGTGATGTACTATGGTTTTAGTGCTTTTGGTAGTTTGTCGATGTTCTTTGGGGTGTTAGTGACTTATCAAGCCACAGGCAATACTGCACTTGCAGCCTTATCACAACTCACCGGCAATCAAGCAATCTTAGTCTTCATCAGTTTCCTCCTTGCTGGATTTGCGAAGCTTGGGGCCTTCCCCCTTCATATTTGGCTTCCTGTAGCTCATAGCAATGCCCCTCATCCATTCTCTCCTGTCCTTTCCGGAGCATTGGTGAAACTCGGTGCGTTTGTCGCGATTTTAGCATTAGTTCAAATATCTCCAGCCTCTGATTTATTTCAAGCGATTGGCTTACCATTCGCCCATTACATCATTGGTATCCTTGGTGCGTTAACCATTGTCTTTGGTACACTGATGGCCATCAGAGAAGATGACGCAAAGAAACTTCTCGCTTATTCATCGATGAGTCATGGTGGGTATATCTTAGTTGCCTTTGCCGTCTTGGATGGTGTAGGATTTGCGGGTGGTTTATATCATATTTTAGCGCATGCACTTGCCAGTGCTGCAGCCTTTATGGCAATTGGTGCTGTGGCAAGAGCGACAGGTACGACCAAGATGAAAGAACTTGGTGGGATTATTCATAAGATGCCAATTACCTATGTAGTGTATTTGGTCGCTATTATCTCGATGGCAGGGATTCCTCCCATGGGTGGCTTCATCAGCAAATGGTTGATTTTCCAAACGGTCATCAATCAAGGACTTATCTTTATTGGTATTGCTGTGTTCTTTGGTAGTATTGGCTCATTCCTTTATGTCTTTAGACCACTTGCAGCGCTTTTCTTAGGACAAGAACTTTCTATCTATAAGGATAAAGTGAAAGAAGCGCCTTTCTTAATGCTCGTTCCTATGGTTATTTTGACTCTCCTTAATATGTATACAGGGATTCTCCCTTCACAAATCATGGGTTTTATCAATCAAGTGATTCGTGAACTTGGCTATCCGTCTGTAGTGATGAATGGTGAACAAATCGTGGGTTATAATGGTGTCTTAGATCCAGTATTGATTGCTGTTGTATTTGGATTTGGTGTGGTCATTGCCTTTATCATCTTCATACTTCTCAAGAAATCACGTAAAGTGGGCTTAATGGATACCTATACTGCAGCTAACTTCGTCCATAATGAAGAACTCCTTCATTACAGTGTTGACTTCTATGCTCCATTAGAAAGACTTTATGAAAAGCATACGACCAAGATGCAAGACTTCTATGAAAAACTTGCACATAAGGTAAAAGAACTCGGAAGACTCGCGAAGTATCTCTTCATGAGTCATTATGTGGAGGTTGCTGTGTTCTGGATTGTCGCCATCTTAATCTTTGTACTGTGGGGTGAAGTCTTATGATCATCAACATTCTTATCGGCTTTGGCATTGCCTTCTTCGGGTTTGTGCTTCAAACATCAGTCGCTGGGATCAATCGCAAGGTCATCGCACGACTTCAAAAACGTTATGGTCCCCGTTGGTACCAAGAATTCCTAGATATTTTTAAATTATTATCGAAACGTAGCGTGTCTCATGGTTGGATCTTCGATTTTGGTGTCATCATGGCCTTAGGTGGTATTATCGCGACCGCGATGTTCATGCCAGTTACGACATCTTTCCTCGCCTTTGAGGGGTATGACAATTTCTTCATCTTTGTCTACTTACTCGCGGTTGGGATGTTAGGTATGGCGATGAGTGCGAGTGGAAGTGGGAATCCTTATGCCTCCATTGGTGTTATGAGAGCACTTACCACGATGCTCGCTTATGAAGTCCCTTTCATGATTATTGTCTTAACCATCATCAACCTATCGGGATCATCATCTCTAACTGAAATTGCACTTTTCCAACAAGCTGCAGGTAATCAGTGGTTCATGATTGCATTACCGTTAGGTGGTTTGGTAGGATTGATTGCCCTCATGGGGATGCTTGGTAAAAAACCTTTTGAAACCTACATCGCACCCGCAGAAATTGCTTCAGGTCCGATGGTTGAATACGGTGGAAAACAACTGGGTATGCTCTTCATTATGCATGAAATCACCGTGTTTATCGAAGTGAGTTTATTCGTCCACTTATTCTTAGGTGGCGCAGAAAATATCGTCATGTTCTTGATCAAATACATCGCTGTCTATACGATTGTTAATTTGATTTCTAATGTCAATGGACGTTTGAAAATTGATCAAGTTGTTGTCTTCTTTTACAAGTGGCCACTCTTCTTAGCGGTGGTACAAGCGATAATCGCAATCTATTTTGGGTGGGTGATCTAATGAAATCAACAAAATTTACAGAACCTCGCGGATTAACCCGTGAACAAATTGATCGCAAGTGGTTTGAAATCGGCGATTACTTCCGCAGAAACTCACTTTGGATGCTCATGTATTGTACCGGATGTTGTGCGATTGAATTGCCACCTGCGATGACATCAGCGTATGATATGGAACGTCTAGGTATGGGACCGATGGCGACCCCACGTCAAGCAGATATCCTCTTAGTATCTGGTTACTTATCTTTAAAAACATTAAGACGTTTAGTCTATACGTATGAACAGATGAGTGAACCACGCTATGTCGTGGCTTTGGGTAGTTGTCCCATCAACGGAGGCATTTACCACGATTCACACGCGGTGATCAATCAGCTTGATCAATACATTCCCGTCGATGTGTATGTCGCAGGCTGTATGCCCAATACTGAATCGGTCATGAATGGGTTTGTCGATTTGATGGAACAAATTAAAAACAAGACCGCCAATGGTTGGAAACGTTATAAAGATAATTTTAATTGGTATAAGCAAAATCAAGTCACTGCACTTGGGGAGGTCATTATCGATGATGAATTCCATGAGTAGAACAGAGATCGCTAAAGGGATTGTTTTGCGTTATATCAATCCGATCAGTTTTGATGAAATCAGCGAATATCAAGCTGCTATCGTCGTACAAAAAGATCAGGTCATCATGCTTTTATCTGTCTTAAAGAATGAGGGTTGGCGACAACTTTCTTACTTAAGCGCGATTGACTGGTTAGAAGAAAACCAATTTGAAATGGTATATGTCCTCATGAACTGGGATTTAGGCTATCACTTACAAATTCGCGCCAAGATTGACCGTGAATTTCCAGAAATGCCCACTGCGATTTCGATTTATCCAGGGGCAATCTATTACGAAAGAGAATGTCATGAATTCTTCGGCATTGCCTTCCCAGGAAATCCTACCTATGAAAAACAACTCATTTTGGAAAATTGGGATGATATGCCACCATTAAGAAAGGACTTTGATCCTAAGGCGTATAGCGATCGTAAGTTTGCAGCAAGAGAATACTCAGAAACCTATATCGTCAGTGATCCCAACAATCACCAAAAGATGAAACGTGAAAAACGTAAAGAAAGAGCAGCATCCTTAAGAGGTGAGAAGAAATGAAACAGATGAAATTATTCTTAGGTCCTCAACATCCAGGGATGCATGGGAATGCATCGATTCACCTTTTTGTCGATGGTGACATGATTAAAAAATCGTTCTTACTTCCTGGCATGCTCCATCGTGGATTTGAAAAAGGAATGGAAAGACATTCATGGGTTAACAATATTAGTTTGATTCCCCGTGTGTGTGTTCCTGAACCCGATATTAACGAAATGGCATTTGCCATGGGGACAGAAAGACTTCTTAATCTAGAGATTCCTGAACGTGCCCATTGGATTCGTATGATCATGCTTGAACTTGCAAGAATCAGTGCCCATTTGATGAGTTATGGTGGCTTAGGCGGTCCCACGGGAAACTACACCTTAATGTATCATGCCCATGCTGACAGAAACTCGATTCTTGACATCTTTGAACAGATTTCAGGACATCGTGTCTATCATCAATACATCGTTCCCGGTGGTGTGAGAAAAGACTTGCCCAAAGGGATTGAAAAAGACATCCATGCTTTCTTAGATGATCTTGAATCAAGATATGAAGAATATCGTGATTTAGGGATTGAGAACCCCTCGGTTGTCAAACGTATTAAAGACAACATCATGTTACCCGAATCTGTCGTTTGGGAACTTGGTGTCACGGGTATTGGCATGCGCAGTGCAACCAATAAGCAAAATGACATTCGTAAAGTCATGCCCTATGCACGTTATGATCAAGTAGAATTCGAAGTGCCTACTTCAGACTATAGTGATGCAAGAGCGAGAGTCGATATTAAACTCAAAGAAGTGGTTCAATCGATTAAAATCATTCGTCAATGCTTAGCAAAGATGCCTGAAGGGGATGTCAGAGTTCCCTTAATGCGTGGACAGTCCATGCGTTGGACCGTGCCTAAAGGGTACGTCTACAGTGCACTTGAGTGTTCACGCGGAGAATTTGCTTACTTCATGGTCGCTAACGGTGGAACTAACCCTTACCGTGTCGGAGTTCGAGGAGCAAGTTATCCTCAAGGCCTATTAGGCATTGAAAAGTACTTACCAGGTACACGCATCGATGATGCGTCATTATGGGTCGATACCATGGGTGTTTGTTCACCCGAAATCGACCGTTAGGAGGCATATGATGGATAAAAAATATCGTCCACTTAGTATTTTCAACCCACTCCGTCATTTGAAGCATTTATTAAGAAAACCTGTGTCACATCCCATGGATACAATCATGACGAAAAAGAATGCCGGTTACTTAAATGATAATGCGATTTTAAAATCAAATAAATATCTTGATTCAGCACCTCGCACGGGTCCCAGTAATATCCGTGGATTCCATACCAATGATTGGGAAAAATGCATTGGCTGTGGCACTTGTGAAGACATTTGTCCTACCAAAGCGATCACCATGGTGGAACGCACCGATGTGGCTGATGGTCCTGGAAAACTTCAGGTAAGACCTGTGATTGACTATGGTCGTTGTTGTTTTTGTGCACTCTGTGTCGATACCTGTACCACGGGATCTTTAGAGATGAGCAAAGAGTATATCTATTCATCGACAGAACCCAATGATTTCATCTTAATGCCTGAAAAATTATGGCAAGGTCAAGAAGTCGAAAAAGGTTGGGTTAAGGATAGTGTGAGTGATCTTCTTGATTTAAATCGCATCGCGATGGATCATGTGGAACCTGAAGTGAGAAAAGAAAGTTTTATCGAAGTCGTCAGAGGGTATTCCAAAGAAACCGCGAAACAAGAAGCAGCACGCTGTGTTGAATGTGGTGTTTGTACCTCCTCATGTCCTGTGCAGATGCATATTCCTGATTATATTAAAGCAATTTGGGAAGACGATATTGAAGGTGGTTTAAAGATTATTTATGAAACCAATCCACTTCCTGGTGTCTGTGGTCGTGTGTGCACACACAATTGTGAAACCTCATGTGCGATTGCTGTTCGTGGTGAAGCGATTGCCATTCGTTGGTTAAAGCGTTACATCATTGATACTGCACCTGATCATCTTTACGAACAAGTGATTCAAGAACCCGTAAGTGAAGTGATTGATGCGAAAATTGCTGTTGTTGGTGCTGGACCATCAGGATTATCGGCAGCTTATTATCTTAAAGCGATGGGTTATGACGTCGATGTTTTCGAAGAAAAGCCCCTTCCTGGTGGGATTATGCGTTACGGAATTCCAGCCTATCGGTTACCCGACAGTGCGATTGATAAAGACATCAATTTCTTAAAGAAAATTGGCGTGAAGTTCCATACGAATACCCGTGTTGGAAAAGATATTACCCTTGAACAACTCGAAAAAGATTATGATGCTGTTTATTTAGGCACAGGTTTCTTTAAAGCACGCTATTTAACCATTCCAGGTGCTGATCATAAAGACGTGGTCAGTGCGATGGATATCCTTCCTAAATTTAGAGATTTTGAACGCGGTACCATCTCGCTCGACGATATGGATATCAAGCCATCAATCTTAGTCATTGGTGGTGGTGATGTCGCCTTTGATGTTGCAAGAAATGCAACCCGCATTCAAATGCTTAAATATGGCAAGAGCAATGTAAAATTAACGTCACTCGAAAACATGGATGAACTCCCTGCAAATGATGATGAAGTTTTTGAAGGAACCGATGAAGGTATTCAATTCTTCTGTGGTAATGGTCCACAAGAAGTGATTACTGTCGATGGTAAAGTCAAGGGTGTTCGGATGTGGAAGTGTCTTTGTGTCTTTGATGCGGATGGTAAATTCAATCCTCAATTTGATCAAAAATGCGAAATTAATATTCCCGCTGATCAAGTGTTCCTTTCAATTGGGCAACAACCTGATTACACCTATATTCCTGAATCCTTGAAGGATACAGTTACCTATGATAGAGGTAAGATCAAAGCGGATGCCCTCGGTCAAGTCGAAGGTGCACCATGGCT
>CALMNM010000033.1 GCA_937868795.1 uncultured Acholeplasma sp. | reverse complement strand
CAGGTCTGATGACGACATCAACCGCTTCATTGCGCGCAAAACCCTTATCGACACAGGTGTAAGTTTGTTCATCAAATTGTACTAAAAAATCCTCGATCATGATCCCTGGAATGATATTGGACTCACCAATAAAATTCGCGACAAATTTGTTTGCTGGTTCGTTATAAATATCCTCTGGTGTTCCAATTTGCAAAATTTCACCATGATTCATCACGACGATTTTATCACTCATGGTTAATGCTTCTTCTTGGTCATGGGTGACGAAAATGAAGGTAATCCCTGAATTTCTTTGAATTTCTTTTAATTCATATTGCATTTCCTGACGTAGCTTTAAGTCAAGAGCTGCGAGAGGTTCATCGAGCAAAAGAACTTTTGGTTCATTGATCAGTGCTCTTGCGATTGCGACACGTTGTTGTTGACCGCCAGAGAGTTTATGAACGGCACGCTTTTCGTATCCTTCAAGACCTACCATCTTTAAATACTTATAGACTTTTTCTGCGATTTCTTTTTCTTTGGTTTTATTGGTAACAAAGCTTTCTTTAAGGGCAAGAATCTCTTCTTTTATTTCTTGCTTTCTTACATCAAGAGATGTCTGTTGATAATCTTTTTCAAGCGATTGAATCATCTTCTTCTTTTCCGCATTCGGATCACGTAAAACCTTGATTTCAGCTCGTAATTCTTTCTTCAATTGGGTGATTTCAGTTTTATCTTTGGTCGCTTTGATCTTTGCTTGATAGGCTTCTGTAACATCTCTGATTTGGGCTAGGGTCGCTAAAGAATCATTCTTTACTCTTAACCCAAAAGCAACATTTTCAAAAACATCAAGATGCGGAAACAAAGCATAACGTTGAAATACGGTATTGGTTGGACGCTTGTGAGCAGGTGTATCAAGGATGCTTTTTCCATCAAAAAGAACTTCGCCTTGCGAAGGATCAATGAATCCACCAATGATACGAAGTGTCGTAGTTTTACCACAACCAGAAGGACCTAAAAGAGTGACGAACTCATTTTGTTCTATTGTTAAATCGATGCCTCTTAGCACGACTTGTCCATTAAATTCTTTGGTTACATCTTTCAATTCAATGAGTGCTGCCATGATGTCCTCCTCGTTTACTTCATGTAAACGGATCGCCGTTTACCAACCTTAAGGTTTAATGATTGTAAACATTTAGTTAAATGATAATAAACCATAACACATATATTATAGTGAATTCTCATGAGATGTCAACCTAAACACGATGGATTTTCCCAATTTTTCACACGATAGCATCTTTATATAAAAAGATGTCTGCGTATGATATACTTAAATTAAGTGAAAATGTAAAGGATGATCATGATGTTTGAAAAAGCCATTCAAAAACAGTTTACGAAAAAGTATCTTCTTCAGGGCATGCTCTTTTTTGCCCTGTTTTCTTTGATCTATTTCATCGTTGATTCCCTCAATATGTCCTATGGTGAAATGCGTGAGACCTATGGTTTATTTCTTGTTATTTTCAATATCATTCTCAATGTTGTGATGTCATTTCTTTCTGCGCTCCTGATGAACCTATCAACCGCAATGGTTGAACTTAAAGGCAAAGAAGGAAAGGCTTCCTCCTTTGGCTTTTTCTCCGTTCTTTTTGGCATATTGACTTATGGTTGTACCTCGTGCGTGATCGCCTTCTTCTCAGCAGTAGGTATAGCATTTTCTGTTGTGGCACTTCCCTTAGCAGGACTTCCTTATAAGTTGATTTCTCTTGTTTTAATCGTCATCGGTCTCGTTTGGATACGTTATGAGATCAATCACGCTTCATGTAAAATCACCCATAATTCTTGACACATTGATCCGCTAGCAGTAAGTTAATGGTGTAGGTGTGTGAGAGAGCGAGAGAGATGGAAAAAAGAACATTTGTAAATCCTGAACAATTCAGAGAAGAAATGCGCCGCATGAAAGAACGTGAATTCATGTTTGAACGGCGCCGTCATGAGCATTTTGAAAACGAAGTAAAACTATTTACCGATCGCGATCAAATGGTCGACTATGTGAATCATTTGACCCATATTGAAAATGTCGATATTTTCAAGATTGAAGAAAACCTCTATAAAGTTTTAGTCACCAGACGTCGTGTGGTGTCTGAACCCAGCAAAGAATAATAAAAAGATTCACACCTACAGAAGACCATTTGGTCTTCTTTTTTTTGCTTGACAATAATGTTAACTTGCCTTATACTATAAATGTGACAAGGTTGTCACTTTCAAGGAGAAATCATGCCAACTGATACATTTTACAACCTTAAAACCGAAAAAAAAGAACGTGTGATCGAAGCGATTATCAAAGAACTCTCCTCACACACATACGAACATATTAATTTGTCGAATATTGTCAGAGACTCAGGGATTGCCCGAGGGTCGTTTTATCAGTATTTTAGTGACAAGGACGATCTATTTATGTATTTCTTTCAATACATCGGGGAAAAGAAAGCAGCGATGTATCAGGATTTGTTCGACCCAAGAACTGAACTCTCATTTCTTGAGCGATTTAAGCGCATGTATTTAAGAGGTTTCGAATTTGCTAAAGCATATCCAAAGCTTGTTGCTGCTGGATATAACATGATGCAATCCAAAGCATTTATGGACACCGATCTCATGAAATCATCGATAGAGCAAGGAATCCTTTACTTTGAAAACCTGATTAAGATAGACCAAGAAAAAGGGATTATCCGGAAGACAATTGATGCAAATCTGCTCGCATCAATGATTCTTGATTATATGAATAAAATGACGTTTGAATCCTATATACACCCTCAACAGGGTATGGATAACATCATTCAATATGTCAATATGATTGCAGATATCCTGCAGAAAGGAATCGAAACACATGTTCAAAGTTGAAAATTTGCATTTCACGTATCCAAAAAACAAAGAGGAAACGATCAAAGGTTTATCCTTTGAAATCAACAGAGGAGAAATCTTTGGCTTCCTCGGGCCAAGTGGAGCCGGTAAATCTACGACACAAAAGATTCTCATCAAACTCCTAGAAAATTATGAAGGAATCATCAGCTATAACGGAAACAATATTGCTGAACTTGATGACTCCTTCTTCGAAGATATTGGAGTAAGTTTTGAAATGCCTATTCACTTTACCAAGATGACCGCAATGGAAAATATCCAGTTTTTCATGAAACTTTATAAGCGAAATCATGATGTGGAAACATTGATGAAGCGCTTAGGATTGTGGGATGATAGAGATAAGATGGTCTCTGAATATTCTAAAGGGATGAAAATTCGACTTAACTTCGTCAGAGCTATGCTAAACTCGCCACAAATGCTCTTTCTAGATGAACCGACCAATGGTTTGGACCCAGCTAATGCGATGATTTTAAAGGATATGATCAAAGAGTTTAGAGCCCAAGGGGGCACAGTCTTCATTACCTCCCACATCATGGCAGATATTGATCAACTCTGTGACCGCGTGGCGTTTATCGTCAATGGTCAAATCATTGAAATGGATAGCCCAAGAAACTTAAAGATTAAATACGGCAAACGTGTCATCAAAGTTGAATATAAAGAAAATGGAAAGACGGTTGGCGTTGAGTTCCCAATGGATGACATCGCAAACAACGAGGCATTTTTCGACATTCTAAAATCAAAAGAAATCGAAACGCTTCATAGTGGTGAAACAACCCTTGAGGAAATCTTCATCCAAGTCACCGGAGTAGGACTTAACCATGAGTAAACTTGGTATTCTGATCAAAGGTGAACTCACTAGACTCACGAAGTACCATGTCACGACGGTTTCAGTTTTGGTCGCCTTGGTTTGGTTTCTTCTTCTCTACTTCATCGATGATCAAAATCTGCTCTCGCAGATGCTTCCTTTTGTAATTATGATCGATGCGACGATGATGTCTGTTATCTTTATTGGTTCTGTCATGTTCTTCGAAAAAACGGAATCGACGTTTTCTACCATGCTAGTCACCCCAGTGACAAACGAAGAACTCATTCTATCCAAAGCGATCGCGAACACCGTTCACAGCTTATTTTCATCCATGCTTGTGATTGTGGCATTCTTCATTGTCAAAGATGTTACCGTTTATTGGTACTATATCATTCCTGGACTCGCTCTTTCGATTTTCATGCATAGTCTCTTAGGTTTTGTCTTCTCCTTTCATTCAAAGGATTTTACAACACTTCTTGTCAATGTCATGATTTATTCTTTTCTCATTGTAATTCCTGTGGCTCTTCACTTTTTCAATTTGATCCTAAAAGCCGATATTTGGAACAATTTATTGCTTATCATTCCGACACAGTCAGCTATCGAGCTGATCCAACTTAGTTTCACCGGTGAATTTACATTGAGAAGTGGATTAGCTATTGTTATTTTGATCCTCTATGCCGTCTTGGGTTATTATCTTTATGTAAAACCTAAATTCAAAGAATATGCTGTCAAGCAAAGTGGGGTGTAATCGATGTTTACCCGCGTTTTAAAACACGAATTAAAATCCATGTTTCGGGATAAGATGTACACATTTATGCTTATATTCCCCATCATTTTATCCGTGGTTGCTTATTTTCTAGTCCCTTATCTTGAAAAAGAATCTTCTGTTATGGCAACACAAATCATTACGTTATTCCTCATTTTAATGAATGGTTTCATGTTTGGTGCAATTGCTGGATTCACATTACTCGATGATCAGGATGACTACGTCTTGTTATCCTTAAAAATTACCCCTATTAATGTCAACTACTACATAGGGATCAAACTATTTTTGAGCTATATTTTAGGTATACTCGCAACGTTCTTGATCGTATTAACTTCTGGTTTTATCCAAGATATTTCATGGATCAATCTCATGTTTATCCTCATCTTGGCTCCATTTCACGGACCAATCATCGCGTTACTCGTGAATGCCTTTGCCTCAAACAAGGTCGAAGGATTCGTCATCATGAAAGCGTCAGGACTGATTCTCATGGTTCCGATTGCTGCACTCTTTTTGACCGATTGGAAAGAACTCTTCCTAGTGGTTATCCCTGGTTTCTGGCCAGCACGTATCATCTCTTTTGAGATGTTGCCTTTAGATTTCTTCTTGGGAAGCACCTGGATTTATTTCATCTTTGGGATCATCATCAATGCACTTGTCATTGGCTTACTTTACTTAAAATATAAAAAACGCATCGCCATATAAGGAGGTTAATGATGCAATATTTAGCCATATTTCTCATTGTTTACGGAGTATTTATGCTCCTTGGATGGTTATTAAAATTTCCCTTTTTATACAATAACATGAAATCAAAACTGATCATTAAAAAGATGGGAAAAAAAGGATTTGAACTGATGCTCATCATCACAGCAGTTCTCTTGATTGTCCTTGGAGCCATACTTTATTAGTCAAATAAAAAAAGGTTGAACCCTGCGTTATGGATTCAACCTCTTTTTTTTAATCCCAGGATGGGACTTCATCCGTAAAGCCATAATCTCTTGGTGCGACTTGCGCATTTGAGATGGTAATCGTAAAATAACGGGTACGGTTTTTTGTTGATGCATTGATGTAATAGTATTTTCCGTAATCATTGGATGTCGGATCAAAATCGATGACACTATCCAGAGGTGTCGTGCCGTCAAGTTCAATTTCAACATCATAGATATACCCATCAGGATCTAAAACTTTAACATTAAATGAGAAGAAACCCGACTTGTTACGTCCAAAACGGAACTTGTAATTGTCAAAACCGACCATGTAGAGTAAATTTGTTGAGTTATTATACGAGATGACTTCAGTAAACGTAGGCAATGTTTCGACGACAGTATCTCCCACAGGAACATCAGTAATCATATTGCGAACGTTGATGACCACCACCAAACCATTGATATTAGGTCTTAAGGCATTACCTTCATAGATTACATCAAAAATATAGGATACGTTATAGGTAACGTCTGTCACGGTGATGTGATAATAAACTTCATTCAATCCATCTTCAGATGTGACACGATAAGTGACGATAATATCACCAAACGCATTGGCATATGCTTCTGAGGTGAAGTCTGCAGCAAGTCCGGCAATATCTGTATCATCGGGACCATCGACTTCAGCACTCCACGATAGATCAGGGAGTTGTCTACTAATGGTCGCCCCAAGAGGCAAATAGTTTAGAAAATACGGGATATATTCATCGAGAGGAATATTCGAAACTTGGCCATCCACACGATAATCCGTGATTCCATCATCGTCAGAACCATCATAATCGATACCTGCATAATAAATTGTTGGTACATAAGGACTACCCACAATAGGAATACCATCACTATCAGAAACATAAATCTTGGCATAGTTTGTTTCTGTGGCGAGTTCAGCAAACTGAATATCGGTTAAATACGCATTGGTACCTTCAAGTTTCCGAATATAAAGATCACCTAAATCAATCAAAGGATCTCCTGTCCGTTGATAGCCGACAGCAAACGTATAAACACCTGCTTCAGCACTACTATCAATCGTCACGACCAAATAATCTTCGGTGACACTGAAGGTAAAGCCTACTGTGGTATCAGGATCGATGACGAAATAACTATCTGGATTATCTAAAACTAGATTGTAGATATCGCTACTATAACTTTCATCGACACCATAGTTAATGGACACCGTCGTTTCCAGTGCCTCACGAGTAATCTGAACAGGATTTAAAGAGGTCATTGTCACCTTGTTGTTATTTCTAAAGACATCTGTAATCGCAATCGCTCGTTCAGTGATCTGATGATTATACACGGTTTGGGCTCCACTTTCAGCTAAAAGCGTATAACTGATATTATAGATTCTAAAGCCACCAGCGGTGTATGTTGTTGAGTTTACGGTCACATTTGAAATCGTCGCGAAGTCTGAGATGTCGAGTTGATTCAAGAAAGGTAGTGTGTAGTATAACACATCGGATTGATAAGGTAATGCGAGAGGGTCTGTCACAGCAACCGGAGTTAGACTACTGAAATCTAGAGGATACCCAAAATTGAGCAGCGTTGAGAAGGTTGTACTGGCTGGAGTCACGAGACCTGATGAGTAGTGTTCAATCGCTTCAATCGTTCTAAGCGTTGAATTTCCTTTCGTAAATGTATAATAATCTTTAACATCTTGATAAGGAAGCAAACGGAAGCCCACACGATATTGTCCACCACGGAGTGTTCCATCAACAAAGAGCGTAAAGCTAAAGGGATAGTTAGTTGCATTCGCCACAGGGGATGAGGTGATCGTGTAATGTTCTGGGTTGACAGTGATATAACTTGATGTCGAAGGATTATAATACTCCAATACGACATTATCTGCATTATCGGTACCGATCGTCAATATATCTGTCCCAACAGGCAGGATTTCATCGGGATTTCTAAAGGTAAAGGTAATGCGTTGATCAACAGGTTCCACTGTTATATTTTGAACAATCGTCGTTCTAACGGTTCCACCATCAATTTGATAACTGTAAAGATATGGAAGATCATCATTGACGTTATAAGATACGTTTAATCGAACAAGATAATCGGTGATATATGTATCATTCATAAAGGGAACTAAATATTGAGCCACTTCGGAGTATGAAGAAAAATAACCTAAATTGATCAATCCCGTATCAGGATTATTGATGTCAAACGTATAGCTCCATAAAGGCGACAAATCAGGTTTCTCACCTGCAGGAATATTTGGATCTGCATAGGTTTCAAGAAGGGCTCTGTAATCAGCGATATAAGCCGAAACATCACTACCATAAGCTAGATTATAGTAATCTTCGATTGTCTGAGCAAGAATAGCCCCATTAGGCAACAATTCACCTAAAATTTCATAATTGACCGTCGCTAGATTTGATGTAGTAAAATCTAGGGTCTGCAAATCTAGATCGAACGTGATAATACCGTAAGGTGTTCCCCCTGTGGGTTGTACAACCGTTGGATAGTAGAGTCTAGTCCACGATCCTTCCACTTCATGAAGTTGTAATGATGAATCGTTGCCATCAAGTAATTGTGACTTATCCGAATACATTGTTTGGAAAAGGGTCTCATATTCTGTGAGCAGTGCACTATAGAAAGGATCTGAATCGGTCATAATTCGAGTGCCATTTTCATAATCCACATCATAAGAAGGGAGTTCACCTGGTTCTGCATGAAGGGGTAGTAAACGATAGAATTCTAAGTTTGCAGGAAGAATACTACCAAAGGTTGATCCAGAGGACGTCGCTAAAACATACATCCCGTTAGGACGTGCGTCGATAAATGTGGGTGATAAGTTTCCATTTTCACTAAAGTAGGTGTATTCCTGAAGTATGGGGTCAGTGATCATCGGGAAGGTTGACCCATAGACATATTCTCCTTGTGGGTCGCTCGCTTCTTCAGTAATGAGTGGAACAGGGAGTGTAACACCAAATAAGTAGTAACCATTGGGAACTTGGGTCCATGTTGAACTTCCCGAAACTTTGGTAGATTCAATATCCCAAACTTGATTATAAAGCGGTAAATCATATTCATATTTATATTCGTTTAATGTTCCCACAGCCACTGTGGATCCCGCGACCACACTCCATCCAGAATCACTATGTTGGGGTCCTGCGCTGCGAGAAACCACTTCGGTTTGATAGTTTTCATAGCTGGCCGAATCATAACCTACTCTTTCATAACGTCGACCATAAAGTGAAATCTCCGTGCGATTTGTCGTTTTTTGATAGGTTGTTCTTAACCAATCCCCAGAACCACTATCATAGGTATATTCATATTTGCGTGAGGTGATGGTTATATTTGTGTTGGTGCGTGTTGCATACAAGGAGTTTGATGAGTTAGATGAGTTATCATAAAAATAACTAATCCCTGTAAAGACCGCTTGGGTTGTATCGTTCTTACGTGCGCTGTAATAAACAGCGTTCGTGAAGTCAAAGTATCTGAGTGATGAATAAAAGTTAAAGACTTGGTCTAAGCGACCAATTAAATCAACATTGGGATCCATGTTAACGATGAAGTTAAAAGTGGAGTTCGCATCATTATTTCCATACATGAACTGATTGGCTGCACGTTGAAGACGTCCAAAAATACCGCCAAAACCTCGTTTATTTTCAGGATAAAGCCGCATATCACTATGCGTATCTGGGAAAATAAACGTCGAATCTACCGGGTAAAAGCCATCACGGATGGTTTCATAATCCATGATATCGACAGCATAAAAATTTGCATTACTTGTCCCACGATCAAAGGCACGAACTGTTCCATAATTGATCGCTGTATCAATTTTGACATAGGCGGTTAAGAACACCACGGTGGCACCTACAACACCACCAGCCACATCAGTTGAACTGATCTGTCCATGATTGACCATGCGTCGCATAACGGATAAACCATAACCGATAACGCCACCTGCTGAGGCACTAATCCCTGGACGTTCTTCTGTTGCGTCTCTGGTATAAACGCGCACAGAACCACTCGTCAATGCTGAATAATAAGTATTATTGTAAGAGGGAACCGTGACTTCCATGGTGATATCATAACGGAAAGGATTGGTAATACCAGCACTCATGGTTTCCCAAGTAGATGTCATCGAATAATTGGAAATCGTTATGGTCAGTGCTGACACATCACCGTAGTTGATACAGTTCGAAAGAATCGAATCTTCTACATCGGCAATGCTTGATGAACCATAAATTGTTGACACGTTACCCACGGTAAGTTCGTTATAAATCGACATGCCTAAGATACCACCAGAACGCGTGAAATTGCGTGATAAGGCGATAATTGTTCCCTTATTCGAGGAGTCATAGATACGTGATTTTTTAGAAAGAATCGCCGATGATATGCCACCGGTAACCACGCCGTAACGATACTTTGTGGTTGCTCCACCGGCAGTGGATGCGGTATTATACGTAACATTGGAGGTATCAACGTTACTTAAGTTTTCAAATCGGACATCCCCTAAATTCGCACTGTCTTGGATATCACCATCATTAAAGGTAACGAGTCCACCGGCATACGTATTAGCAAACCCAGTAATACCTCGATGGTTGGTATCATAAGTAGACGTAATATCTGCTTCATTAATCGAATTTAATATACCGATCGTGGCTTCTGGCATCGCTGCGTTTCCATTGGGATCCATATTCCCTGAGTAATTGTAATTGACAAATCCAGCAACATAAATGTTGTTTGCTGGTGATAAATTTGATGTATTTGTAGTAATATCACCGATCGCAATTTCACCACTGACAATGCTATTTCTAATCCAACGATTCATCGTTAACGTTTGTGCAATACCTGCAACAAAGAGTTGCTTCGCAGTGACGGTGTTCGTCTGCATAACAAGATTATAGGCATAGATGTTACCAGTGAATGAAACATTGAGATAATCAATATTTTCTGATAATGATATCCCCGCAATCGATACTGTGTTTAAAAGTGTTTGATCTTTTAGAGTGATCGTTCCCTCATTTTCAACAAAACGAAGTAGGGTTTGTTGATTGCTGGAAGACAGGTAAAGTCCTGAATAATTAGTAATACCGTATAAATTGATGGATTGTGCATTCTTTGATTGAGAAAGGGTAAATGTGGATCCAAGATTATAGATAAGGGTCGCATAAGTAAGACCACTCATATTTCCTGTAATGGTACCAGCATTATCAACATAGTAGTCAAGAACGGCTTCTTGCTCATTGAAAAGATGGATGAACTCGACGGCTTCACTATGGTTCGCATTCAAGATACCCGCTGCATAAACCAAGTTGGTCCCACGATTTTGTGGATTAATGGTTCCCATATGATAAAACTTACCAAAGGTATTGCTCATAGGATAGCTTACACCAGCCGATTGTCCAATGATTCCTCCGATATAATATGTTTCCGTATACGCTGATATAATCGCTTCAGCATAGAGTGTTCCTGTTGATGTCAACATACCTAAAACATGTTCTTCTCCTAGGGTGTTATGTGCATAACCCAAAACACCACCCATATAAACGATCGGTGCTGAAGATCCATTAATACTCGATGAGGTTGTTCCTAGACCTTGGATATTGAGTGCGTTGAAAGCATCCGTCAAGATTAATTGTTCACTATTTGCTGAACCAATAATCCCTCCAAAATGATACGTGGGATTAATGACGATATCTGTCCGATATGTATGATCGGTGTTTGGAATGATGTCACCTTCAGTGTAAACAGCATTCACATAACCACTTGCTTGACCAACTAATCCACCCACATGCATTTCACCTAGGGTATCATGCCCTAAATCAATGGTAATATCGGCCAAAACATTACGTATTGTTCCATCGATCATTTGACCTGCGATGAGTCCAACATAGGTGGTGACACCTGCATAGCTATCGGTTTCATTCAACTCTAATGTGGCATTATAAAAGATAAGATTATACACTTGACCACGTAAAATACCAAACATTCCGGCATAATAGGATTCTTGGGTCATACCATTGACAAGTTCAAGACCATAAATATATGTTTCCTGATCGATACCTGCAAAGACACCTGTAAATTCAACGGTAGGTGTCAAATAGGAACTTTTTGCAACCTGTTGCATATCAATATCGCCGGTAACCACATAATTCATATCTCTGAACGGTGTTAAACTTGATTCACGGTTATAATTAAGCATTTTGGAGAACGCGATTAAATCCAGTGTATTTTCGATCGCATAATAACTACTTAACGTCACAGAGTCTGAAGGTGTATCCGAAAGATCAATCGTGAGCGGTGTCGTCACCAAATCTAATCCTAATTTTGTCGGATACTTGGGGTTGGGGGAGCTTGCAGAGGGGAAATAATACCAATCCGTTCCTAAAGTCGCATTTGAAGATCGAATCTGTGAGGTTGTAAGTGATGTTGCATAACCATTAGGAACTGTGATGCTATACGATGATCCTGAAACCGTGACGATTTCCTGATAAAGGGTATCATCAAACGCAAGGTCACTATAAGTACCTGTTGCATGATTTTCATAAAGTACAGGTTGAACGGTGAACCGTGAACCGTAGGACGCATTAACGATGACAAGTCCTGCATAATAAGCATCATAAAATGATCCGTAATTATCGAAGAGGACACCAGATGCTTGTCCTGAGGTCGCAACCATACGGATCCCAGCCACAAGTGCGGTTGAACGATAGTCGATCGCATAAACGTGATGAACTTCACCATTTTCTAAGTTTTTACCAACGATATTCGCGGCTTTATATAAATTTGAGCTTTCAAAGGTAAATTCGTATGTTGGATTAATTAAGCCAAAGTTTCTGACAATCCCTTCATTATAGGCAAACATCGCATAATACTCAGTATAGGCTACTTCTGTTTCAAGCGGAGTTCCTTCATTAAGGATCTCAGTCAACAAATCATAGTTCGAAAAATACAGATTCGTGATTTCGAAACCATTACCATCAAAAATACCTTTAAAACTTTGACTGTAGTAATTATTATCAATATTGAAATCAAACCCGATAGGATTGAATTGTTTAGATTTCATGACGGAGTAATCGATGTCACGTCCCAAGACATAATGTAAACTCAAAAGACGCTCAATCGCATCTTGCGTAAGCTTGGTTTCAAAGGTTGTATATTTCAAGTTATAACTGACATCCACAGAAAATCGATAAAGTTCTTCTGCTTCATCAAACCGGATAATCTTATCCCATGTTCCTAAATTGATAGCAAGTATCTCTGCAGATGTACTTGCGATATCGTTTCTAAACGTCGTATAGCTAATGTAGGTCTCATCGGGTAAAGTCAAATTGGGAAGTTGATCAAAGGTGTTTTCACTGAATGTACCATAATCAATATTGCCTTTGGCTTTGAAGTCAAAGGATAACATATTGATGAGTATTGCTAATCCTGCAACAATGAAAAGACTTAAAATAATCTTTTTAGCATAGATTCTCATGACCAGGTACCTCCCCATGGAGGTGTTGAAAGACCCCAATTATAAATTGGAGCATCATTCGCTGCTTGAATTGCTTCAACGATTATCGCAAATTGTAAAGTGTATCCAAATGACTTCGTTTCAAATTCAAGTCCATCATATTCTTCAATAAAAGGAAGAGTAAGTTGTGGTGTCGTTGTTGTGCGACTGATGCGTTCAGGAAAATAATAATAACCATCTTGAATGCTGTGATCATACCAATGATCGATTTGTTCAACCACATCACCAGCGGTGATTCCACCTAATGCCACTTCAGCATCATAAAGATCCGCATAAGCCACACTATTGACGAGCCATGAGCGATCGAATGCGTAAGGAATGGGTTGGTCTACAATAGCGACTTCTCCACGATTCCCTTCAAAGTCAATGGTCGCTAACGTCAATGAATCAATAATAGATACGCGCACATACGTATCTACTGTACTATTAACGAGGATATTAATTCTCAGATTGGTAAGGTAATTATCAGCGAGCTGATCAGTGACATTGATTTCGTAAACACCCGTCTTGGTCATTGTAAACCAATCAGAGACTTCAAAGTATTCCAGTTCAGTCACTGTACCGTCTAAATCGATTTGAATATCCACATCTACTTTGGCTGCAGTGGCGATGAATGAATCGGTACGATTGATCATGACAAACCAACCATAACTGACAGAACTGATCAACATCAACAACAAAATCGTGATAGTAATCACGAATAGACGGTGACGATTGATCAATTTCTTCATCATGACATCATGCTCCTTTATTCATCACTTAATATTGTGTAAAGCCCATCAATTAGGAGTTCTCCATCCTGAAAGCCTAGCCCTTGGTCTGGGGTGTAAGGATCAAAACTGATGGAGAATTCAATAACAACGATGTGTTGTGAAATCATCGAAGTATCGAGAATATCAATGTTGTTTTCCGTGACTAACGTTTCTCCATCCATGTAATGATTAAATAGATTGGATAAACGATTGTTATCTAGGGGGACTCCGATATAATCAATGGTATTCGTGTCAATTTGTGAAATCACAACATCCTGAACTAAGTACGGATTGCTAAGATTATATTCTGTAATATTTGAATACCATGTTAAGGTTATTGTACCATTTTCAAGAGCGAAGAAGTCGGTTAAATCATAGATTTCTTCCGTTTCACTTGCGCGAATATTATAAAGCATAATATCTAAAGCAACATCTGGTGTCCCAACCATATTATCATTAGCAATGGTCACACGAATATCAATGGCATCACCAGGATTCAATGCAGATAGATACGCATTGAGATCAGCAGAATTTTCAAAGGATTCATAACCGCCACCATTGATACCGTATTCAACTTCTGTATTAATATTTCTTTCAATGATATTCTGACTAACAGGTTGAACTTTATTGTCATTAGAAATGGTGAACCAAGCATAAACAACTGCGGTAAACAGCAAGATTGACGTGATTAACATGATGCTTGATTTGAGCAGTTGTCTCATGGGCGTTCCCCTTTCTTAAAGATAAAAGCCAATTGAACCTTAATTTTAAGGTGCAACTGGCTACCCCGTAGGGCCCTATAGCTTTGCGTCACTAGGTTACCCTAGTTTTGCCAAGAGTGGATCATGATCATAAAACACAAAAGCCAATCGAACCTTAAATTTTTAAGGTGCAACTGGCTACCCCGTGGGGCCCTATAGCTTTGCGTCGCCAGGTTACCCTGGTTTTGCCAAGTGTTTGATCGATGATCAGATTTATTTGTGTGAAGCTAACTTCTGTTTTTCTTCTTCGAGAACTTCTTGATAGAGTTTTTCCTTCATGTCTGCCTTCATCTGTTCTCTAAGTTTATTTTCTTGTTCTTTCTTAACCGTCTTGATTAAACTCATGACTTCTAAGATGACCATCACGAGCAAGACGGTGATCAGTGATCCGAAGATGATACTTCTCGATCCTGTCGCGAGTTCTGCAATCGGTTTTAAGAATGTGATCTTTGATTGATATATTGCCTTAAAATTATCTTCTGTAACCGGATCAGGATCGACACTGTTTTGTGGATTATCACCTTTGGTTTCATATCCACCCTCAGGATGAAGTCCGATGACACGGTGAATAATCAGTGCAGGCGTCCCATTGATCTCTCCTTGAAACACGATGACATCACCGATCTCGATATCTTCAAATGAAGCTTTCTTGATGATGGCGATATCGTAAGGATTAATCGAGTCTTCTTGATCGCCGATCATTGAATCTGTCGGAACAATGGAGAATGAATACCCAAAGATGAAGAGAGGTTCGTTGCGTTGAATCGCGCGAGTCCCAATGAACATGATGCCAATGGATAGGATGAAGATGAGTGTTGCGATACCGGTCAATAATCCCGTGACAATCTTTTTCACATGGTCTCCTTAACTTTAAGACGTTTGTTCGACTTGATAACGACTCTTAATCTTTTCTTTTGCTTTTTTAATCCGTTCATCGGATTTCATTTTAAGTCGCTTTTCTGCTTCCTTATACTTCTTTTGTTCAGCGATACGATCTTTTTTCGCTTTAATGATCGCCTGATCTTTTTCTTTCTTTTGACGATCTCTAATCTTTTTCATTTCTGACTGATACTTAAGCATGGCTTTCTTCTTTTCAAGTTCAATCAGTTTCTTTTCTTCTTCACGAATCCGCTTTTCTTCAAGCTTAATCTTCTCTTGAATATCTCTTGACTCTTCTACAAGCAACCGCTTTTGTTCAGCCACGAATTCGAGATATTCAGACAACATCGCTTGATTCTTTTCTAGGTTTTGTCTTTCGATCTTGATACGTTCTTCAATCGCTTGTTTCTTCGCTTCTTCAATCGCGCGTTTCTTCAAACTCTTTTGAATCTCTTTATCGATCTCGACAATGTGCTTGAGCATTCGCTTTTCTAATCGGATCGCATTGTTGTAATCGACTTCTTTGGTTTCTCTAATGACGCGTGCGACGCGTGCGCGATCTTTTGCCTTCAAAAGTTCTTGATCCAAGTCAGTCTTCACCATTCTAGTAAAGATGAGATCTTCTTTATTTTGATCATCATCAAGTTCAAAGAAATCTTTGAATAGTGCATTAGAGATTGCAATCGTTTCTCTTAGTGCTCGTCTTAATGCCACTTCATACGATGACGATTCTTCCATTGCCTTATCGAGACGTTCCTGAAGAATCTGTTTGTTTTGTTCAAGGAAGAATTGGTTGATTTGGTTATCTTCCATAACAAAGGGATCCGGTTGTGTCATGAGTTCAGCTAAACTCTTTTTGACAATCTTTGGACTACGTCTGGTATATTCTCTGACATCTAAGTATTGATAATGCTCTTCTAAGGCTTTCTGATTGCCATAGATGTTCGTGAATGCGGTTAATGCGGTTTGATAGACATTTCTTAAATAGTATCTGTCTAAAGTGAGATTTTGCTCTTTGGTGTCCACATCAAAATTCAAGGTATTATATTTGTCTAAGTATAACCAAAGGTTAAAGCAGTTATTATAATCGATATTCTTGAGAATAATCGATGTTTTCATAATGGGAGGTTGAATGGGTTTTGCGTTTTTAAGTTCTTCCATGAAAGGAGAAATCCGAATACCATTGACTTTCTTGAGTAACGTTTGAATACGTGATAGAAGTTGATGGTTTTTCTTTGCCACTTCATCATCTGTCAAAGTATCTTGGATTTTTAGGTCAATTTTTAAACTGATGTTAGAATCCTGTAAATCGAAATTAGAATCCATATTGAAAAATTTTCGATTGTAGGTTTCAACATTTGTTTTGACAAGTTCATATCGGCGATTGACAAAATCAAAGAGTCGATCCACAAGTGTTTTGATAAAGCGATTTTCATAGATAGCATAATTAATTTCTGCTTGGGTGTTCAAAATCTTTTTAGGAATGACATCACCATTTTTAATCTCTTTGATCAAATGTGTATTTTGGGCAAGGTGTCTGACAGAATCACTGTTAGTCTTTTTTGCTTTTTCAATAGCAACGACTTCTTGTAAGTACTTAAGACCTGATTTAGGATCTTTCGTGATTTTGTCCAAACTTGGAAAGAAAGACTCAATCGTGCTGATCCATTCTTCATGGAATATTTTGGATTCTTGAATGCTCTTTTGATAAATCGTATTGTCACCAGATAACAACGCTTGATAAAAGTGATTGGGAAATTGTTCAGCCATTTCAAGTTCATAGAACACTTGATTTAGTTCTTGATGAAATTTCTTCAAATCACTCGTTGTTTTCATAATGACCTCAGTTAGTACGACTTCTTGATCTGATCAAGGAACGCTTGACATTCAACAAATGCATTTTTCCCGAAAAGACGATCTAGGAGAGTGGATAACTCTTCAATTTCATCTTTCAAGAACGGTAAGTTCAAGCTTTCAAACTTTCTTAAAATCTTTCTTGCGACCATATAATCCAAGGCTTCGTTTTCTGAGTTACCACAGGCAACATAAACGGGGACGAAGGATCTAATTTGTTTCATGATACGGTTCCCGAAAGTCACTTTGAATGCTTTGGTGATAAACGCATCAAGCTTTTCTAAGTTTTCAAAAGCTTTGATAGTTAAGGGATGGTCTTTATTCGCTTGATTGAATAATTCCATCAGGTAGTCGCTACTCATGGTCACACCTTCAGTTTCAGGCGCATCGATATAAGCAGCTTTGGTGTTAATGATGATCGGTGTTGCACGGTCATAGACTTTATCAGTGATCGTAAACGTCGAGTCATCTTTATTTGCGGTTCCCACAAACCAAACGTTTTGTGGTAATAGGATCTTACCATTTTGGAAATGCTTCGGATCACCGGGTTGCGTATCGGGCACGATATCGACCAGCCACGCATCAGGATCTGGCATTTCAAGAAGTGATAAGAGTTCTGCGAAATAGTATTCCACACGTGCTAAGTTCATTTCATCTAAAACGATTAAACAAATATCGTCACGGTAGGTTGTTTCGTATAAAGCCTTCAAGAAGTCGGTTTCATTAAACTTCTTGGTAAATTCATTTAAGTAACCGAGCATTTCTGCACGATCACGCCATGAGGGTTGTACAGCAATGATGGATGCATCGTTGCTGAAGAATTTACCCATAGCATAAGGGAGTGATGTTTTCCCGGTCCCAGAAATCCCTTCCAAGATCATTGTCTTTGAGGAAGCTAGTCCTGCAAAGAATGAAGAGATAATTTTTTTATCGTAGTAAAGACCAAGTTTTGATGCTGCGAAATTGATGAAGCGTTTGACTAGTTCATTCAAGTTGAGCATGTCCTCATCTCTCATGTGGACTGCTGTGACCATGTTTTCATATTCTTTGTCGACCTGAATCAACTTGACAAAGCGTGAAGGACCTGCATATTCTTCCTCTTCTGGTGAAGCACCGTTTTGTGCACCGTTTTGTGCACCTTCAGGTGATAAACCGAGGTTTGAAACTTTCATGGCAAGAATCTTGTTCTTCTCCTCGATCAATTCCACTGTTTTCTGGTTCAAGAAGGAGATCTCTTCTAGTAATTCATCTTTTTCTATCTCCGTGCGCGCGAATTTAAAATAGCGTCTGCCCAGTTGATAAACTTTTAACGCTAAAAAGACCAAAAAGGCGACATTAACCATGAGAACGAGAAAAGCCATGACCCAATCCAGAAGGGTGAAGGCATTGCTTGCATCGATAAAATTTCTGAAGAATTCAATAACTCCATTAAAGAATAAATCGGCAAAGGCTTCAAAAATTCTTTTGAAAAATTCACCGAGGTTAACGAAGAAGTCTCTAATGAAGGTTATATAGTAACGTGCAAACTCTACCATATAGACTCCTTACTGGTTGCTTAGCTAGTTAGATTGGTTTTTCTGAGCATTCATTTCTTGGATAATTTGTTGTCTGATCTTTTCTTTTTCAAGCTCTAAAGCTTGCATGTTTGCTTCTTTTTCTTTTTCAAGATGTGCTGTTACTTTTTCTTTGTTCAATTGGATTATATTCTTTATCATAACATAACCTTGAATTAAAAGTAAGAGGGCAACAGGCAATACTACAGCAGCTAAAAACCCCGAAGGTGTTTGTAAGTATTTTAATGCTGCTCCTGCACCAATCCATTTGGAACGGTAAACAGCTAAAATTTCATCGATAGACAATCCTACGAGATCCTCTTGTGCATTAGCATCACCTTTAGTGATATAAAATGTCTCGCCATCAGCAGTCATGGTATCAACAACACGGTGTGTAACAAATCCTGGCTGATCACCATTGGCTTGGTTATCATCAAGATCAAGCTTGTAAAACACAACAATATCATCAATTTGAATATCCGTTGGATTATTCTGATCTACTAGATTAACAAAGATCAAATCGTTAGTTGTAAACGAATCTTCACGGTCTCCAGCCATCGATCCAGTCTGTACTGTCATGAATCCAAAACCAAAAAGATTTGCGATGTCATTTTTAGACTTGAGTTGCATAGTTGCGATTGAAAAAACAATCAACATGATGATGACAAAGTAAAACAAGGTATTTCCTATGATTTTTAATGGAAGATACTTTTTTCTAGGTTTTTCGTTCATGATTATCCTCTTTTATTGGTTTCGCAATGAAGGTTGGTAAGTGCACCTAAATCTAGATGCACTTACCAGACTAGAATCATGCGACAGGTATAAATGTCAAATCAAATTAGATGGAAGTACCTGTGAATTGGAAGCTTGCAGTGATTGCTCTGGAAAGAATGGAGTTATAAGCATTAGCATCCCAACCTTCAATCCAAATACGTACGATGATGGTTCCATAATATGCAGCACCAGACGTTGTAGAAGCTGCAAGATCAGTGACCGCTGGATTAGCTGCTACTGATGTGATTGTTGACAATACGTCGACTGCACTTGCACCAAATGGAAGCGTTGCAGTTTTAGCAAAATAGTAGTTCATTGCACCTGCGTCACCTTCACCTGCGGCAACACCGTCAGAAAGATCAAGAGTAGTTCCACCACCAAGAACAACGTTAGTTGTTGATGCTGGATTTTCGTAACCTACAACATTAGTTGATCCACCAATAGTACCAATAATACCTATTCTCATAGAATCTGCTGCATTGATGTTAATACTATCACCAGAAGTGTATGCTGTTCCAGTTGCACCTGTGAAGGAAATATCAGCTTGCCATGGGGCTTCAGTGGATGTTAATGATACGTTAGACCAAAGAATTCGGTTTGCAGAGTTTGATCTAAAGTTAAGTGGAATGCTTAAATATCCAGCGGTTGTCCCAGTTAAATTTGAGACGCCAAGTGTGAAGAAGTCAACAGCATTTTCTGTTGTTACATGGCTAAATGTAAATGCACCATAGGTGTCAAAGATGTACTGTTCAACATCAGCGGTTGTTAATACGGTTAACCAATCTAACTGGTCTTCTTCTCCAGACACTGGAACACCGAGGGCCATTTCAATCCCGGTATCAGCGGTAATATCTGCTGTGAAAGGTTGTACAACGGATGTATTTGTCAGCGTAAACCACGCGAATGTTGTCGTACCGAGTGCAATGACGGTAAGAACAACCGTTAAAACTGATAAAACTAATTTTCTTGCGATTGTGTTCATTTTCTAGTCTCCTTATATTTCTTTTTTATCTCAATTAACGTTTCGTTAATTTGATTCTAATTAATTGGCAATTCTTAATGCTTTAAATTGGATTTGAATTTTGACTTGATCACGGTCGATGGCATCAAATGCATCTGCATCCCAACCTTCGACCCAAATATTAACACTCATTTTCGTTGCGTAATATTCTTCGTCTTTCTCATTAAATAATCCAGTGGGAACGAGTGTTGCAACCCATGACTCATTGTCGAGTGCTTGATATGGATCAAAGGGATCAGTTTCACTTAAGCGATAGCTTACCACAGGTTTTTCTGTCGGAAGTTCAATCCACCATCGTGTTCTTTGGAAGAAATAACTGAATGCACCAATAGGTTGACCATAACTTCTTACCGGATCATTGGATGGATCGAAGATGAAGGTCGGTTTTAAATCATTGATGGTTCGTGTATCAAGTTCGTTTTCTTCATTGATACGTTCGGTTATCGAGATTCTCATCGCATGACTTGCGTAATAACGATCGATCTGTCCTGCTTCAACCCAATCATCTTGATCGGGACCATTGAGGAATCGTGTTGGATTAATCCATATAACTCCTTTTGATAGGATGTATGTTCCAATTTGATCTGTTTCATACTCAGTATCGATAGGTATGTGATTGATCAGGAAGATGTTGCGTTCATTTTCTGTTGATCGTATCCATAAATCGAAGCTGATGTAATGCTCATTGGCAATCGCAGGTTTTACATCTCGTAAACCACCTGTGTAGAATGTTTGACCATCTAAACTCGTCACATCAATCAAACTATACCCTTGATACAAGTCTTCAATCAATTCTCCAGGAAGCTGACTGTAGTAGTTAATTCCATCGAGTGAAATTTCTAGTTCATCACCTGATGAAGCGGTGAGTGATAATCCGTCAATATTATTCGTTGTGATCACACTTATCCAGGCGAATGCAACGGTGCCAAATGTCATGATCATTACTGTGAAGATTAATATTGATATGAGAATGCGTCGAGTTCTTCTCATCATCATGTCCCTTAATCGTTAAATCCGTCAATCGTGAAGACCATCTGCATCTTTATCATACCACCAAGAATCTCATCTGTGGTATCTGGATCGTTACCTTCGAGCCAAATGACAATACTGAATTTTCGTACGTCACCAGGTCTGAAATTTGAAATCACTGTTGTCATAACTGTCTTTTCAGTTTCAAAATGTTTTCCAACTGGCATATAATCCGGATAGGTGTTCACATTGGTTGTATCTGGTTTCATGTACATAGTTTCTACGCCATCATCGATGATCAGGATTCGAATCGCTTTATCGAGATCTTTATAAATATCGTTGATGATAATGTAGTAACTTAAATCAACTGTTTCCAAACCATCGTTTTTAAGGTAGAATGTGTAAGCAACATAATCATGGAATGGATCTGTGTAATTCCCGTTGGTTTCTTGAATCTCATCGAGCTTTAACCAAGCGTATGTGATGTCTTTTGCACCATCGATAGGATCCGTCATTAAGCGGCTTGTTGCATAAGTGAAGTTTCGATCTTCACTGATGA
>CALMNM010000032.1 GCA_937868795.1 uncultured Acholeplasma sp. | reverse complement strand
AAATAATTTGAGTAATTTCTTACGTGCAAACAGTAAGTTAACTAAAACTGGGAGTGTAAACGAAAGGAAAGGGAAAATCGTAATAAACCTTACCATCACCACACCATAAAAGAAGAGTGAATTGAGAAAGATGGTGATCGCAAGCATTGGCATCCCCATGGTCATCAGCAGTGTAAATCTAAGATGTTCGCCAATGGAAAACTTGGGAAAATAAACATAGCTAATCGGAACAATACCAATCATAAAGATCAAGATAATTCCCAAAAATCCTACACCAATCAAACCAACCCAGTGCCATGTCGTTTGTAAATCATCAAGATAATAAAACCAGCTAAGGGCGATGATGATGCCAAGGATTACCATGATGTAACCAAGGATATTGGCTTTGATGACATAGGTTTTGTAGGTAGAAATAAATGTTTTTACAAGCGGAAAATCCTCTTGATTGAGACGACGTTTGATAAGTTGATGCGACGTCATCCACGCGGGGAAAAAGCCAAAAACACCAAGACCGATAACAGTCCCAGCAATCGCCAGTAAGTTGATGATGACCAAAACATAAATCCAGTCCATCAACCAGGTGAATTTGGAATGATGCTTGCTTAAAAGTCGATCCATTAACCCACAATCCCAACCCGCTCAACGCTTTCAACAAAGAGGCGTTGGACGAAAAGATAACCTACTAAAAGAGGGAACAACATCAAGATCGCTGCGGTATTGGCAATCGTACCTACGACTAAAGGATTTCGAGACATCCCTTCTGCTACCGTTTGGTCAATACCAAGAGTATAGAGAATGTAGGTAAGTCTTGGTGCAATTTCAGCGATGTTTAATGAGAGTAAATCTAAGTATTGCGTACTGATGAGTAACTGTGAATAAAAGACATCGTTCCACTGCCAAACAAAGGAAAATAACATGACGGTGATGATCGCACTCTTAGCATTCGGTAACATCACGTTATAGAATGTTCGAAAGATGCCACATCCATCAATCAGCGCGGCTTCTTCTAACTCCTTCGGCAAATTGCGGAACACTTGATTAAAGATAAAGATGAAAATCCCTGCCTTAATCCCCATGCCGGTAAATGCTAAGATAAAGAGTGGCCAGAATGTCGATGTTAATCCAAAATAATTAAAGATCATGAACATTGGCATAGCAATCGTTTGAGGAGGAACCACAATCGTAAAAACCACGAAGATGAATAAGATAGTCATTCCCTTAAAGCGAAGTCTTGCAAACGCATAACCTGCTAAGGAAGTTGTCATCAACGTGATAACCATGACACCTAACGACATAATAAAGGTATTTCTGAGAGCATTGAAATAATCAATCGCTGATGCTGCAATCTTAATGGTCTGTAAACTGATGGTACGTGGAATCCAGACAACGAGTGGATCATTTAAATCTCTTAAATCACTAATGCTTGCGACAATCATCTGCAAAATCGGATAGATAACAATAAAGCAGAGACCAAAAATGATGAATCCACGTAAAATAGCGAGTGACCAATGTTTCGTTTTATTGGCAACCGTAAACTTAAATGCAGAACTTGAGACATGCTTCTTTGTTTTTTCAAAGGAACCTCTCGCTTTAACGAGGGATTTTTTCAAAGACGCTTTAACGTTCGTCATCATAATAGAATGCCCCCTTATTCGCAAGATAGGTAAAAATACCAAGCAATAGCATGACAGCTAAGAAATAAATCCATGCCATAGCTGATGATACACCATACTGTTGATTATCTTTGGTTGTAATAATAAGTCGCGTCACCGGGCTCTTTAAGAATGAATCCACAATCGTAAAGACGCCAACGGTGATAACATGAGGTGATACCATAGGAATTGTAATCTTCCAGAAAGACTCGTAGGGTGTTGCCCCTTCAACTTTAGCCGCTTCATAAAGATGGGTCGGAATCGATTGTAATCCCGCGAGGAAAATCAATATTTGAACCCCTGCTAATGAAATAATGCCAAAGATAGTATTGACAATCGAAACAAGGAAATCAACAATCTCTTTGGGGAATCCTGATTCGATGAGTAAACCATTAAGTTCGAAGTTTCCAAAAATACCTGCCGTATCCCCTTGCATTAATGCTTGAAGATCAACCGCTTGTGATAAGGCAATCGTCACCGCTTCAGATGCCAAAATGACAGGTAGGAAGAAAACGGCACGTGCAAATACATTACCTTTGAATTTTGTATTGAGCATGGTGGCAATCAATAAACTAAAAATCAAAATGACAGGGAGATTGATCAGCGATTCAACCATGGAACTGATTAACACACGTCGATACTCACTATGAACATTCCAGGCATAGACAAAATTATCAAAACCGACAAATTCAAATAGAATGCCGAGTTTATAAAATGTCGTGCCAACAATGCCTTGAGTTTGTATATATTGAGCAACTTCTGCAGCGGACGATGGTCCTAAGAAGTAGACATTGGACAAACTATAAATCACAGAATCAATCATGGAGTAGAGGAAAATACCTACAAATCCAATCAACCAAGGCGCAAGAAATAGTAGACCAAATAATACTTTTTGTTGGTCATATCGCAAGGGTTTTTTGAGTTTAAGCGTTAAAGCCTTCATGGGTATCCTCCTTTCTATTCGATGGTATAGGTTAAACTGTTGTAGTCAATGGTGATGATTTGTCCATTGGAATAGGTCACTTTGACAACATTGTCACCCATCATTTCATGTGATCTCAAATAGTTGTCATGACCAATTAAATCGTAGAGTTCTTGATACATGCTGATCATCTTGTCTTCAATTAACTGAAATTCAGTCGAGAAGTATGTATTATAATCCGTATTAATGAGTTGCGAAGTATCTTCATATGACACGGTGAATTTCAGCTGTGATCCAGTTTCAATCGCCTTAAGTAAATAGTACTGATCGATGTGATCTTGATCCAAGTTAATGGAAGGCATCGCATACGGAATTTTCCCTGCAATCGAAAGTTGATAAAACGGAATATCTGCATCTAATACGAGATAATTGGAAGAGACGAATGGCAAATCGATGATATGATCCGAAAAAGGTAATGCATATTGATTTGGATCAATCATCATCGTATTCGTTTTTTCTGCGAGGAGAGCCATCAATTCCATCACATAATCAAGTGCTTCATAACGATACAGATGACTGCTTCTATGGAAATCACTGTAGAGTTCCTGGCTTAAGCTGCGAAGTGCTAGACCTTGTAGAGGGTACTTTTCATAATCATCTAAAAAGCCTTTAATGTTATCTTCAATCGCTGCTAGCTTCAGTAAGTAATACGGATCTTTGGTGGTGATTGGCATGCGTGATGCGATATCATAAGGATAATATTCCATCAATGTACCACCGACGATTCTGGCGATATTAGCATTGCTATAGGACGCTTTTTTGTCATAAAGTTTGACAAAATCGACATCCATATAAAGAGGATATCCCTCTTCTTCCATAAATGAAGAAAACATAGCTAAATCCTTTTTAGAACCCAATGCTTGATCAAGGTCAATGTGGTTGGGTCGTTCATGATGCATCCCTTGATTAAACCAACCCATGTAATTGACGACAAAATGATTGATTCCAGAATCTTTTAATGATTCAATCATTTCTTTTGCTTGACGATAGGTTGTTAATGTTTCCACATGTTTATATGGGAAAAACAGAAAGTAATCATCAAAATCATACGAACCAAGAATGTCTAAATAGAGGGATAATGGTTGGCTTGCTAACATGTCAAGTTGATATTTCATTGCTAAATAGTCACCATAAACTTGAGCAAGACCAGCATAATTAGCATCTTCATCTGCAGTAAAGTAATAGCGAATAGTGGGATGATAATCGTAGGTATCATCATGCCAAATGGAAATCCCTGCTTGTGTTAAGTAATAAAGACCTGAATCTTTAAAGGTAAATTCGGGGATTACTTTGTTGAAGCGATCATTTTTCTTAGACACTTCTGCGGTGACCATGGCGTGTTCTGCTCCGCCTTCGATAATCGCTAGCATCGCATTGCTGTCATGCTTCAATCCGTAAATGGGTAAATTCGCTCCTTCATCTTCCAACGTCAGCTGTGCTGGGATAAGGGTATGATCTTTATCGTAAATGTAAGATGAATATGAACGTTGCTTAATCTTTCCATTGTTAAAATTAATGAGTCCACCTGATCCCTCAGGGACGATGATATAACCATCTTTAGTTTCATTGGCTGCACCAAGATAGGGTAGTAATTGAATCGAGACGATGTCATAGGGTTCTTTACTGATAATCTCTTCTGTGATGATTTCAACCACGAGTGAATCTTCTGTAAGTCTCACTTCCATCGGGATTGTGAATTCGGGGTCTTTTATTTCAACAACATAGCCATACATCTCATTATCAAATTGAACATCATCAAGTTGATATTCCTCGATATAAGCTCCTAGTTCATCCTTTTTATTGCCATAGTTGCCAATTTCATAAAAGATTTCGAAAAGATAACTGACATCAGTCCCTACAAGATTAGACGATGTGTTATCACCCGTGACGAGAGCTAAGATATACGTATTGGGATCATCTTCCATCGGTTTGTAGGCGTTTCTTAAGTAACGATCGAGTTCCGTAAAATAGGCAGGACTTTCGAATTCATATGCCATAAAAGGATTATAGACGAGTTCCAAAAAGCGTTCTTTCGCAATTTTTGTTGGGAACCAATACCCTTTGGGAGTGCGATCAGCCACAGTATAGGTGACTCTAAATCCTTGTTCAACGGAATCTAGATCAATCTCAAATTGCTTGTTTTGAATTGAATATTCATAATTCGTTAATAATTGAGTGGTATCATCTGTTTCACGATAACGAATCGCGAAAGTGGATTTTTGTAAGTTTTGATACGTTTTGGTTGCTCCTGGATCCGAGGTAAAAAAGTTGGATTGCCAGACATAATCATTACGCTTATCCACGATAGCAAAGTGTGTATTATTATCATTCATGAACAGTTTTAAAAAGTTGTTTTCTGCAATCACATCAGCACCGGTGACATTGCGTGTTGAGTCAATAAAATCTGAAGTAATGATGGTTGATGTTGCTTGGACTTGATATCGATCATCCAAATCAAGAGTTGCAGGTCGGTTGATGATAAAATAGAGGCCAACGGATCCCAAGATAAGGACGATAATAATGATTTTCTTGATCATGTCATGTCCTCCTTATAACCTTAGTGTGATTTCTTTGATGATGGTCTCAACAAAGACAGCAATTTGTTGTGCTAGTCCAAGGGCTAGTAAGCCGATAAAAACAATGACAAGCATACTTAAAATACTTAAAAAAACGGTCGATACAGCACGTAAAACAGAATATTCATGAATCGAGCGTATCCCCATAAAAATCATCAGAATCGTTAAAATAAAGCCTACGGTTTCAATACCATAGTAGAAAAAAGCTTCATCAAGGGTGAAATAATTACTCAAAAAGAGATTTGCGATGCGTAAAATCACCGATGGGAAGAACGCATAGCCCACGACCATGTAGATCTCTTTAAATTTACCTTTGCCATCCATTAAGGATGTGATCGACCAATTTGCGACGACAAAAATCAAGTAAGGTAAAACAGCAACGATAATACTACGGAACATTCTAAAGGTATTTGGATTCATGGTATTAAACAAAAAGCCTGTGTAATTAAACTCCAAAATACCCATTATACTGTGTAAGAATAAGAAGAATGTTGCTACCTTGAGTAAACCGCGTGATTCATGCTTCATTTCATAAAAGCCATCGATAGGGTGCGTTAATATATATAATGGAAACTTAATAAAGTGCACAAAAAAGTATGAAAGACCGCGTTTAATGACGTTTAATACGTCACGAAGTGTTTGATTGTTAATAGACATACTTCGCATGATCTCACCTACTCTTTCTTTGTGATGTCTTTAATGATAGGATAAACAAGTAATCCAGCTAATAATAGGCCAACAACGGTTCCTACCAGAGGAAAGTTTGCTTCAAATTGAATCTTGCGATACTCTTTATACGCTTTTGAATAATTATCACGGTCTTGACCAAGCTGATAAGCTTCCATAGCCATTTCATAATTGCGTTCACGATAATAGGCATGTCCAATACCGATATATGCTAATGAATAGTTGGAGTTCATCTCCAAGATGGTTTCCCAAACATCCGATGCATCAATGGATTCCCCTTGATAGGTGAGTTTGCTTGCTTCATTGATTAATGCGCCAAATTCTGTCGGTTCAAACACTGTCAAGATCGTTCTCGTATCGGTTGAATCGGCTACAATAAGATTTTCTTGATCATATTTGATTGCCGTAGGAAAGATAAAGTTTCCTTCATATTCTCCTTCAAAGCCGGTGACATAGGTCAAGTAACCTTCGTCGTTATAGGTGAAAATCTTTTTATTTGAACGATCTAATACGCTATACATACCATAATCATTAACCGTAATTGACGTAAGTCCACTTCTAACTTGATTTGGCATTCTCACGACGTCACCAATTGGATCGACATACCCATTTTTTCTTAAAACATCAATCCCTTTAGGGTTAATACGTTGGATAGGTGCTGTGGATGTTCCACTCGATGTTGCATAAATAAAACCTTCATCATCAATGCTCATCGCATTGTATTCAACGGGTAAGAAAAGTCTCACTCTTGAGAGTTGTTCTCGGGATAAAAGCGAACGCCATAAAAGATCAAGTGGATCGACTTGAACAGGTTGAACACCGACAAACCTAGAGAATGAGCCATCTCTTTGCAGTTCAACAATGCCATCGAAGGCACCCACAACGACGATGTACATTCTTCCAGCACTATCGACGACAATTTTATTTGGTTTAAAGACCGTCGCATTATACGTCGGATTATCGGGTCGTCCATAACGTGCAACGAAGGTTCCATCGTGTTCAATGACATAAATATAGCCATTGGTTAAGTCGTTTTCATCTGCGATATAGATATATTCTTCAGTGACATAGATGCCTCTAGGCCGAACTAACTGATAGGTTTGAATAAGTGTATCGGTATCATCATACTCATAGATGTCTCGGATGATCTGTTCAACCTGAAAGTTCTTATTCATAATCACAATCTTCTTCGATTGAAAATCAACGAGATAGTAATGCGAGTCTGTCACAAATAGGTCTTCGACGTATTTTAGTGTCGTATTCGCACCTTCAGGATCATCGGGAAGTGAAATGTCAATCGAAGTCCCTAAAATAACTTGTTTTACACGGTAAGGATTGACTCCAGGAAGTGGAGTACGCCAGTAATCATAGGTGTAAGATGGATAATTGGATTGGGCATTCACATCGATTGAAAGTAAACCCGAAGTCAAGCACAACATGAGGAGAAAGAGTGTGAATTTTTTCATGATCTCACTCCTTAATGCCCGAATGGGCCATGGTTTCGATGATACTGCTCTGTGAAATGATAAACACGGTGACAGGAACAATCATCATAAATAGCGAGACTGCAGCAACAACCCCAGTACGGGCAATACCGCCTCCAACAATCTGGTTTAAAGCGAAACTGAGTGGTTTTAGGGCTTCGTCATAGATGTATTGACCACCGGTCGCTCCCCATAATGTCTGAAATGACAAAATGATGAGAGTAAGCCATGCAGGTTTCACCAAAGGCATCACAATTTTCCAAAAAATATGAAACTCGGAAGCCCCATCCATATACGCGGATTCAATATAAGTGGTTGGAATTTGTTCCATGAAGTTCTTCATCAAATACAAACCTAATGAAAATGCGAATGCGGGAAGAATGATTGCCCAAAGTGTATCGATTAAACCGAGTTGAGTCATAATAACATATGCTGGAATAGCCGTAACTGCACCATTGAACATGAGCGAATAGACGACCACTTTATTAAGTCCTCTTACTCCTGGGAAACGATGTTTTGCGAGTGGATAAGCTGCCATAGAGGCAAATATCACATGACCCGCGGTTCCTACTACAGTGATCAAAACTGTATTAAACACATATCGTGACACAGGAATCCATGATTCTGACATCAACAAGAAAAGATCACTAAAATTGTTGAGGGTTGGATTTCTAACGAATAGTTTCGGTGGGAAAATCAAGATTTCTGAAAGAGGTTTAAAGGCATTGTTGATAATAAATACCATTGGATACGCCGTAAACATCCCGAAAATAAGCAGTGTTAAAAGTAAAACCACATCACCACCGAGTGAACGGTTCAGTGAGTTTCCTGGTTGAATGAGACGCATCAAGCGTTTTACAATGCGATAAAATAAAGATCTCTTGGGAGGGCGATAGCCCTTAACACGACGTTTACTAGCCATATTAAGTACCTACCCTTCTCAACATTTTTTGAACGAGCAAATTACTGCCCAACATCATTACAAACAAAATGGTTGCAATTGCAGAGGCATAACCCATTTCAAAACGGAGATTACCCACATCAATCAAATGCGTGACAATCGTATGTCCAGCATATTCGACGGAGGGGAACCCTGCGATATTCATCGCGACTTCACTAATCGCTAAAGACGCCGTAATTTGAATAACGGCAGAAAACATGAGCTGAGGTTTAATGGATGGTAGTGTGATATACCAAAGTTCTTGCCAACGATTCTTGATGCCATCGACTGCTCCTGCTTCATATAGCGTACGATCCACTCCTTGAAGACCTGCGATAAACGCTAAGAAAGAAACCCCAAGGGACAACCATAATTGAACCAAAATGATGATAAATGGAATATAATCTGGATTTTGAAGCCATTGAATAGGTTCTAAAACAATCCCAAATCGGATAAGGAACGCATTGGCATATCCGTACATATCACCAGAAAAGATCAAACGCCAAATGATATAGGCTCCACCAGAAATCGAAGGCGCATAAATGATGAGTGTCATAAAAGAACGAACTTTCGGTTTGAGTTCATTTACAAGCCATGCGAAGACGAAGGATCCCAAATAGCCAAGTGGTCCGGTGATCACGGCAAACATAATCGTATTTTTTATCGCAATCAAGAAAACATCATCTTCAAAGAACAGGCGACGATAGTTTTCCCATCCTGCCCATTTAGGAAACTCTAACATATTAAAGTAAGTGAAACTAAAGATTAGGGAGATTGCAACAGGTAAAACGGTAAAGATAAAGAACAAAAGGAAATATGGTGCAAGTAAGATGTAGAGATCACGACTACGTCTGAAATCGCGTTTTCTCTCTAATTTTCTTTTTGCACGTTCTTCTTTTCTTTTTGCTTGATACCGTTTAATTCGAGATTGAATTGTTTCGATGACAGATGGCATATTGATGCTCCTTAATCTAGATCGAATTCTCGACGTTTACTTTCTATTTCACTGTTAATGATTGCTACATATTCATAGAGTGTATCTCTAGGATTTGCTCCCGTATTGATGACTTTTCTTAAGGCATTATCTAAATGACGACCTGTGAAATAGCCCCCTGGGACTTCAGGAATACCTCTTGTCTGTTCCCATTGTTGCTTTAACACCAGCAAATCTTGTGTTGGCCATGGCAATTTTTCAAGGGCATTGATATTCGCGGTTGGATAACGTGCAGCTGCACCTAAAATACCTTCCATTTCTCTACCAAAACGTACTTGTGTATCTTCTTCAGTCCACCATTTCATGAATTCCCAAGCTAAATCTTTTTGTTTGGATTGATTCATCAATAAAATGGCTGTCCCAGTCGTGGGAACCACGTGATTGATGGTGTCATCTTCTTGACGGACACCAGGAACTGCTGTAAATCCCCAATTGCCTGAAATCTCAGGAGCGAATACAGAAAGTGTATTATACATGCTATAATAAGCGATTCCAATCGGCATTTCGCCTGATCTGAATCGATTGACGAAATTAGCTTGGATTTGGAAACGATAATTCGTATAAAAGTCTGTCCACTGTTTAAAAGCGTCAAGTGCTACACGATCGGATAATCCAGATTCTCGACCACCATTTTTGTAAAGTTCTCCACCATTTTGGTAGAGGAGTGAGACAAACATGACGTTAGGAGCTAAAACACCTTGAACGTTTTCAACAATATCAATCGGTAAATAAAAATCCAAATTCACACGCTGTAGTTCAGGGATGATTTCAATCACTTCTTCCCATGTTTCTGGAATATCGATGCCCAGTTCATCAAGGATGTCTTTTCGATAGAACATGACTGGAAACTGTTGCGTGTCGGGTAATCCATAGTAACCATCTAAGTATTCATAGGGAACAAATGCACTTTCTTGGAATCGTTCTTGGACAAGTGGAAAATCATCAAATTGTGATAAATCATATACAGCATTACGCATTGCGTAATTGACGGGTGTGGAATTCCCCACCCCAATGGCAACATCAGGACCATTTTTTGTTAGCGTTGCTGGAAGTAAGACATCCATCGACACGAGTTGTAGATTCACCCCGATATTGTACGTGGAGGTAAATTCTTCATCAATCATCCGTCGCATGATATTTGCTTGGTCGCGACCGCTACCAATCCAAACTGTGATAGAGCCATCGAGATTTTGATTGGTTGACGTGGAAGATAATGAATTGTAATCCACGATAAATGATGCTATAAAATTGTTCATGCTGAACCATAGGTTTTGCCAGAAATTCGCATTGATTTGATCAATGTTCTTTTCAGGAGCATGAATCGCGATATAATCAATGGCTAGTGGTTGTTCTTTGATTTCTAAAACCCATGAACCGAGTGCAGAAATGTTATTTTGATATTCTGATAAACGACGATGTATGGTTTCTGGTTCTTTGATAAACGCTGCTAGTTGAAGAGCCACTTTATCCAAAATTACCGTATGTGTTGAAGATTCACCTGTCATCTGAAAGAGATTGTCAGAAATCTTTTCAAGTGTCTCTTGTGTTTCAGCAAATGTAGGTAACATGTCAGGAAGACGGTTGACAAGAAGATAATCGCGGTATAAATCGGGTTGTGCTGTGGTAATCATGATAATATCTCGATATATCTTATTAAGTGTATTAATGACTTCAGAGACTTCACGAATTGACTCATTAAAATCCCCTAATACCACTTCAAAACTGATTTCATGACGACCTGGAGTTAAATAAAACTCATAAGCGTCATCTTCACCTACGGTGTAAACATTCCAATTACCTGAATAGACAAAAGGAATCTCTGATGCTTCTTTGAATGGAACTTGCCCATCAATTCTCATGCGTCTAGTAACATACGCACCACGAATATAGGATTGTTTCGCACGAAGACTGATTTGATAAAATCCAGCGCTTTCGACATCGAATTCGTAAGAAATCCAATCACCCACGATACGCCAATTGTAACCACCACCTGTATTTGCACGAAGTGCATAACTACTTTGAGGTGTTGAAATGGCCGATGTTCTGTCTGCGATAGGATATAACGTTGGTGATGACTTTTCAAGCATGTTTTGGCCTTGAATGACAATCATTTCTTCACCACTAAGGTTATCAGATAAACTTTGATAATCCTCTTGATATCTCACATAAGGATTGACTTCATCTTCTTGGAAAATCAAAAGGGCATCGATGAGCATTGGCTCTTTTAATGCCATTAAATCAATCGTGTTGGTCCCACTTTCGAAATAGAATAAAAGGGATTCCGTAATCAATCCTTCAGCATCAGATAGGGTTGTTTCAACCCAACGTGGTACCTCTATTTGACGTGGTATGATGTCATTTCCGTTTTGATCTTGGATAAATGTGTTGTTTTCACTCATCCAAATACGTGCAAAAGAAAGTTTCTCTGCAGCACGATAAGGAAGTTCATCATTGATCAGTAAAGAACGTTCGATACGACTGCTTTTACCTTCAATTGGATAATAAGAAAGTTGGATATTATAATAGCCTGCATCAATGACATTAAATGTAAAATGAACGGATGAACTGTCATCGGTCATGATAAGGTTTTGGGATTTTTCATACGCATCACCAGAAATAATCTCGAATCCATGACTTAAGATTGGATCGATATGGTCAGAAGTTAATCGGTAACTTTCTAGAGGTCTTACCATGTCGTGTTGATTGAGATAGGTTTCATACTCACTATCCTCAAAATCTGCAAGCTCAAGATCTTTCTTAAAGCTGTGAGTTAATAAAACATCATCAGTCTGAAAAAAGCTTGCAACAATCAAGCCAACAATCATCAAGCCTAATGTGAGGAGAATTCCCTTTTTTAACGTCACGCACCACACCTCGTTTGCTTAGAAAATGATAAAAAGACGAAAGGTTGTCTATATAAGTATTATAACTGTTTTTTTCCTATATTACAAGAATTTTTTTGACATTTAAGAAATTAAATTAATTTCTTACACGTAAAAGAAAAAGCGGAATGCGAACATCCCGCTTTTATTCAATTATGTTTAATCGATGTCCTATTCAACAAATTCGAATTGATCAAAAATGTCAACGAATAAGAACTTGCGATAACCTGCAGCTAACATGTCATCTTCAGTAATGACTTGTACACCCCAAACCCAGTTATCAATTGCATAGAAATAATCTGCTGCAATACGACGGTTGTGAGTATCGGAAGCATAGTCTACACCATTGTTAGCCCAGAATGCTAAGAATTGATCACGACCAATGGCCATATTCTTACCAGAATCACCACCAGCTAATGTCACTTGTGCAGCATTCTTAGTCTTAATTGAACCACCAATACCATCATAGACACGATAAATTTCATATTCGTTTTGGAGAATAAGTTCTTTATCTTCTTCTTGGATTTGGATAATTTGGGTCAACTCAGCTTCTGGTCTCATAACAGCGGCTAATGTATAACCTTGACCAGTATTAATTGCTGTACCACCAAATGCATCAAAATATGCTGCTGTGAAGAGTAATGGATATGCACCAATAACATTGGATCCATCAGCTGCTGGAGCGAGTTCATCAGATGTCATCGATAAGCTTTGGAAGAACGCAAAGTTAGAAGTTGTCATACCTGTGGTTGCATAATCTACCCACATCTTCCAAGGAGCTGGGTTAATGTATTCGAATGGAAGAGTTACATCAACGAAACCTCTCCAGAACACACCACCGGTTAATTGGATACCTGTAGCATCAAGTGTTAAACCTTCCATGGTCAATGTCTTACCAAGTGCTGCAGTATTAACACCAATCACATTACGTCCGAATTCACGACCGTTTAATGTGTTACCAATCGATGCTGCTGAGTTGTGGAACACAACGACATAACCATCTTCTGGAATGGGGATGTTTGTAAGATATGTTGTACCTGCTGGAAGTGCAACACCTGCTGGATTTTCAGCATTGAAGATCTTCTTGCCAATACCATCATAAATGGTGTCAATAACGCCATCAACAACAGTAAATGCAACACCCCAGTCACTACCTGCAACAACACCAAGGTTGTTCACTGCTAGTGGCACTTGAGTACCTTCAAAGGCTGGTGTATAGACCATTGGATATGGTGAGCTGATCAAAATATTTTCAGCATTGACATTGCTATAAGGAATATAGATTTCATGACCTTCTTGAGTAACGAGCTTGAAGGTAAGTGGTGCACCCATTGTCTGATTGACGTTAGCAGCCATGAATGGACCAGATGCGAGCATACCATATTGCTTATATGGCATCTTTTCAACAGTGACAGTCTTCTTATACATTTGGAAAACTTTACCTGCAGAAACGTAAGCTGTTAAAACAACAGTCTTATTAGCTTGGTCAAAATGAGGACGTAACACTTGACCGGTTGTACTGAAGTAATTGGGTTCTGTGGTTTCCCATTGAATGTTTGCACCATTTGCCATGCTTGGGAGTGCAACTGATTCATTGATGATATCTTCTGCCAAGAGATCACCAATTGCATTGATAGCACCAGCAACCTTTTCAGCATCGGATTCAGGAAGCGCAGGAACGGTTAAATTAAAGTTCTTTGCAGTCACTTGACCATTCTTAAATAATAAAGCGGTTAAAATAACTTCGACATCACCAGTTGTAAAGCTTGGTTGATTGACTTTACCTGTTGCATTGACATATTCTGGATGGCTGGATTGCCATACGATCACGATGTCATCTAACGTTGGTAACACGATGTCTGATGTCACGGTTGATGCAGGTAAAGAAAGTTTTCTTGCTTCATCTGCCAAATATTCGTCTAGCACAGGTGTGTAGGGAACATATTCATCACGTGGGAGGAAGTCATCAAGAGTATCTTCGATTCCTGTAAGAGAATCTTGAATATCTCCGATTTGATCTGTAAATTCATCCACGGGTAAGTACGCAATTTCTTCACCACATGCGGCTAGCGAAACAGCTAACACGACGAGTAACAATAAACTAAAGAGTTTTTTCATTGCATTCACTTTTCCTTTCAAATTTTAAGACTTAAGTTGACTATGCATGTAACTTGTCTCTACAAGTATAATAACACACAATAAAAGCGGTTTCAATACCTAATTTGCTGAAATTTACATTTTCGTTTTAAGTCGTGTTTTTAACATAAAAACGCTTACTTGACATTAAAACTTAGATTTTTGGCTTTTTCAAAGAAAATTATTTACTTTTTTCCTTATTGAAATAAATTGACTATACATGTTTATCGTGCTATAATATCCGGTGAAATGAGGTACTATGAATGAGAAAAAAACTATACATGATGATGTCAATACTACTCATCACATTTGGCTTGTTTGCGTGTGAAGAAACACCAACTTTACCTACAGATCAGGAAATTGTTGATGCAGTGATCGTTCAATTAGAAATCGGCTTTGAAACTGGTGACACTTCTAGCGAAGTCACTAAAAATATCACACTTGATGATACGATTGATGATGTAACGATTACTTGGGAATCATCCCATCCTCAGATCATTTCGACATCAGGCATCGTTAACAGACCAACAGAAGACACCACAGTTACCTTAACTGCGACGTTAACATATCAATCTTATTCAACCGATAAAGTGTTCCTAGTTGTTGTCAAAGCAGAAGAGATTGTGATAGATCCACTTGAACTTGCCCTGGAGCAAACGAATCAAGCACAAAGCTATCAGATGAATATCGTATTCACTTCTGATGAAGACTCATATACTGTTCTCGTGAAGATGGATGAAAATGGTGCTCGAGTCGATGCACTTGGCGAAGTCATTTATTATGAGGTCGTTAGTGATGTTTGTTATATATACGAACTCGTCGGTATCGAGTGGCAGAAATCAGAAGTAACATGTAGTGAAAAAGGAACGGCCGAACTCAGTTTTATCAATAATTTTAACAAAGATTATTTTGTCGAACAGACAGAGGGTTCTTCTACTTACTATATTCTAATGACTGAATACTACAACTCTCTTCAATCATTTTTAGGTGGCGTAATTACTTCCAATTTCAGAATGACATTACAAGATGATTATATCCATACCATTAGCTTTGCCATGGTGGATGATTCGATTACATTCGATATCGTCATCACCCTTTCGGGATATAATACAACCACTGTAAACTTACCTACGATATCCTCATGATTTTAGCATTTGATATTGGAGGTACAGCGATTAAGTATGGTTTAATCAATGAACAAGGACACTTGATTGAAAAGCATTCGATGGCTACCGATGCTCATCTCGGTGGAGCATCGATTCTTTTACGTTTGCTTGAGAAAATCAACAGCTTCAAAAATCGAGTTGAATTATCAGGTATTGCGATTAGCTCAGCAGGTGTCATTAATCCATTTTTAGGCGTTGTCCTAGCGACGACAGATACGATGAAAGATTATGCAGGAACAAAACTTAAGGAAGAAATCGAATACAAAACCGGGCTCTTTACAACGGTTGAAAACGATGTCAATTGTGCTGCTCTTGCTGAAACAGTGTATGGCAATCCACCGATAAAAGATTTTTTGGCGATGACGATTGGTACTGGAATCGGTGGAGCTATCGTGATGGATGGAAAGATTATCCATGGACATTCATTTAGTGCAGGTGAATGGGGAAGAATGCTCATTCATGGAGTATCTTACGAAAAACTAGCTTCCTTATCTTCTTTACTACTATATGCTAAAGATATAGGTTTAGATGTCACACATACACACGAAGTCTTTGAAAGATTTGACCATTTTGATCCCTTAGCTACTCAAGCTGTGCATCGATTCTATGATTATTTAACAGATGGAATCGTGAACCTCATCTACACATTCAATCCTTCTCATCTCGTGATTGGGGGAGGAATATCAAATCGAGGACAACGATTCCTTGATGAGTTAAAAGCATCACTCAAAGAAAAACTTGAACCCTATTTTTTTGATTCATGCACGTTGCAGTTGGCGACATCAAAAAACGATTCTGGGATGTTGGGAGCCTATATCCATCATCAATTAGAAAAAAGAAAAAAGTGATTTTCATCACTCATTTCATTCGAAGACAAGGATTGATTTCTTGTCTTTTTTTATTAAATTAAGGAAGGTATTTTACTTCAACACCAACCTCGAACATCCGCTTCCAAGGCATCCAAACTTTTTTGATTTGGATATGCTTTTCGATGGGTTCTAAATAGGTATGAATGAAGGATTTTAATTCAAAATTTACCATAGACTCTATCTTGCTAAGATCGTGACTAACATCAAAATAATTCATGCCAAAATCTTTTAACTGACTATTGACTAAACCTCTTACTAAAGCCATATACCCGTAATCTTCCACGTAGCGACTTACCAAGAAATTGTAGTGTTGTTGGCTCGTTCCTCTCGCCCATGTTTGGATACCGTGAGGGATGGTTGTACCCAGCGTATTTGAGGATGTATTCCAACCTGCATACGCACCTAATTTAAGAAGTAAATTCTTCTGTTTAAGGAGTTGCATCAACTCGTGATCTGATCCATTGAGTGTCGCTACATCAGCCACAGCGACTATCTTATTTTCAACGTGAATGACTTCATCCATAAGTTCCACAAAATCAACGAGATTTCGTAATGTTCTTAATCCTTCATCTCGCTTGGTTTGAATCTGAGAAGAGGATGCCATTTTGGTTCCAGATGCGTTAACAAATAGCACGATATCGGATTCACCAATGGAGCTTACGATACGACCTCCAGCTGCACGGATTTGATAGCGAACAGTGACATCCAAATATCGATCTTCAAGGAGTGGAATGCTTTGTGCGGCAGACGGCGTTGGGTAGTGAATATAGAATTTTGGTTTTAGATGATTAAGATCAAGATACATTCGGCTCAAAAGCGTATTAGCAACTTCATCTGCACCTGGATACATATAGATTTTACTTGCAAGCCCTAAACGATCGATGTCTTGTTTGATGATTTCCTGGTTTTTTGCAGTATAGCCATATTGCGCAGCATCATCTTGGGGAATAATCAAAAAATCAATCGTTCCATCATTCACGTTTTCAATCGTCCGTCGATTCATGTCCAGATTGAGTTGTCTTCGATCAAGATAATCATGTAAAAACTCGTTTGGAATCGTTAGCGAATCATAATACTTTTTTTCTTCTTCGGTTGCGATACCTAGTTCGATTTTATGTCCTATAAATCCTGATTTAAAGATTTCTAAGCCACATGTCCCATAATATTCTGGTTCTTCATCACTCGAACTATATTGAGGACAACGCATGATCAAGTCAAAGGCAAATATTTTTAGTGAGGGATTCTGTTTTTTTATTTTGTGTAGAATGTCAAATCTAGCTGCTAATGATTCTTTTGAAAGATGATGAAGTCTAGATGGCACTAATCCTCCATAAAGGAGCATGTCCATGGAAACGACAAGTCCACTTGCATCACGGCATTCTTTTTCGAGAAAAAGGTCCAACACTCTCGTGTCCGCAGGTGTCTTCTTTTGTCCTAAAATGGAGACATCGGGTACCACAACTTGAAATGAAGCATTATCAAAAATTTGTCTTGGATAGATTAAGTTACAGGGTCTTTCATCCAGTGGTAGTAAAACAATTTTTGGCATAGGAATCCTCCGTTAATTCATCCTCTTCATTATACCACGTTTAAATGTATAGTCAACTTGGTAACGAGAATATCATAGCTCGATAGATCATCTTTATTTCCCATAAAATCCCATGGACTTTTATTTTGTTAAAAAATAAAGAATGGTGTTCATTTCTCATAGAAAACCCAAAAACTTGGTGTATAATGAGTATAGAAAACGCTTTTAGGAGATAACCATGAAAACCACATCATTACACGAAAAACATCTCGGGTTACATGCGAAAATGATTGAGTATGCTGGATTTCATATGCCAGTATCCTACACCGGAATTACAGAAGAGCATCTCGCTGTTCGTACAGGTATGGGAATTTTCGATGTATCCCACATGGGTGAATTTTTGATTGAGGGTACTGAAGCCCTCATATTTGTGAATCATCTCATCACCAACACCATTACTGCAGATACCACTAAAGTCACTTATTCTCTCATGTGTGATGATAAAGGATTTGTAGTGGATGACCTTTTGGTTTATGTGATTAAAGAAAACCAAATTTTACTCGTCGTGAATGCTGGCAATATTGATAAAGATTTTGCCTGGGTCACAGAACAAGCGAAGTCATTTAACATTACTGCAAGAAACCTCTCTTTAGATTATGGTCAAGTGGCCATTCAAGGACCTCTTGTTGCACAAAACATTCAAAATATGCTTGGCATCGATGGCAGCGATCTAAGCTTCATGACCTACAAAGTGGTTCCCTATTTAGATGGTTATGTCATCTTCTCTCGTACAGGTTACACAGGTGAAGATGGGTTTGAAATCTATGGAAAGCCAGAACTCATCAACGATGTATGGGACAAGGCGATTGCTTATGGTGTTGTCCCTTGTGGTTTAGGCGCGAGAGATACGTTACGCTTTGAAGCTAATCTTCCTCTTTATGGTCACGAAATCAGCGATAATATCAATCCGGTTGAAGCTGGTCTAAATTTCGCCCTTAAGCTCGATAAACCTTTTATTGGTAGAGATGCTCTCATCAGTTATAAAGAAGCGCCAAAGCGGAAGATCGTAGGCTTAGAGCTCTTAGAAAGAAACATTCCAAGACACGGTTATAAGGTGTTTAAGGGTGAACAGGAAATTGGTGTTATCACCACGGGTTATTTACTTCCTACCCTTGAAACACCGATTGCCAACGCGTTAATTGATATTGAACATAGTGCTATGGGAAATGAATTATTCGTCCAAATCAGAAATAATTCTGTTCCTGCTCGAATTAGAAATCGTAAATTTTATACAAAGAAATACAACAAATAGGAGGAATTTCCATGCTAGTCAAAGAAGGTTTACTTTACAGTGAAAGTCACGAATGGGTGAAGGCGGAAGGGAATGTCGCGTGGATCGGTATTTCTGATCATGCACAACATGCTTTAGGATCTGTTGTCTTCATCGAATTGCCCAAAGTGGGTAAAGAGATCAAAAAAGGAGACTCCATCGGGGCCGTTGAATCCGTAAAAGCAGCATCGGATGTTTACGCACCTGTCTCATGTAAAGTGCTCGAAGTGAACGAAGCACTCTTAGATGCTCCTGAACTTCTCAACGATGATCCCTATGGAAGCTGGATCGCCAAAGTCGAATTGACCAAACCCGAAGAATTAAAGGCTTTACTTAATAGCGTACAATACGAACCCTTATGTGAGGAGTAATTCTATGCACAAATACCTGCCGCATACACGTCAGGATATTGAGGACATGTTGAAGATCACCGGGGCTAATACCTTGGATGATCTCTTTTCTTCCATACCCAAATCATTAAGACTGACCAAACCGTATGCCATCCCCTCTCAATACTCCGATTATGCTCTCACTGAGCATATGAAGGCGCTTGCTAATCAAAACAAAGAGTTAGTTGTTTTTCGTGGTGCCGGAGCGTATGATCATTACACACCTTCAATCGTTAAAGCCTTGATTTCACGTCAAGAGTTTTTAACATCGTATACCCCATACCAACCTGAAGTCGCTCAAGGGACATTGCAATATATTTTTGAATATCAGACCATGGTCTGTGAACTTACTGGGATGGATGTCTCCAACGCATCAATGTATGATGGGGCAACAGCAACCGCTGAGGCGATGTTCATGGCATACGCACAAACAGGAAAAAACACCATTTTAGTGTCTAGTACCGTTAACCCAAGAACGATCGAAGTCATCAAGACGTATGCGCATTATCGAAACATCAACGTCAAACTCATTCCTGCAAATGATGGTCACACCGATAAAGAACAACTTCTTTCTTATCTCCATGACTCGATGGGTTTGATTGCTCAAAATCCCAATTATTTTGGCATCATTGAAGACTTATCAGGTGTCGCGGATCTCGTCCATCAAGCAGGTGGATTATTCATCTTGAATAGTGAAGGTCAAGCGCTCAGTCTTATCAAATCCCAAGCTGAACAAGGTGCCGATATCGCCGTTGGTGACCTTCAATCCTTAGGCCTTCCACTATCTTTTGGTGGTGCTTATCTAGGATATCTCGCCACCAAAATGGCGTATGTAAGAAAAATGCCTGGACGTATTTGTGGAATTACCACCGATGTGGATGGAAAACGCGCGTTTGTTCTTACACTCCAAGCAAGAGAACAGCATATCCGTCGTGCGAAAGCCAACTCCAATATTTGTTCAAACCAATCACTCATGGCTCTTGCTGTCACGATTTATCTTGCTGCGATGGGGAAAGAAGGTCTTGTCCATGTCGCAAGTGAATCCATGAAAGGTGCACATTATCTTTATCAGCGATTGCTTGAGACTAAGAAATTCGAAGTCGTTTATCATCAACCTTTCTATAAAGAATTTGTCTTAAAGTCAAACATTGATGCTGATGTATTAGAAAAAGCACTCCTTGAAAAAGGTATTTTAGGACCTCTTCATCTTGGTAACCAACATATGCTCTTCGCTGTGACTGAAAAAAGAACACTCGCTGAAATCGACTTGCTCGTAGAAACGGTGGTGAATCTCTAATGAAATACTACAATACACTCATTTTTGAAATGTCCAAAGAAGGACGTCAAGGGTACAATTTAGAGACCAAGCCTCTTCCAAACGTGGCTTTGCCTAAGCATTTATTAAGGGAGCATAAAGCAGATTTACCAGAAGTTTCGGAATTTGATGTCGTCAGACATTATACAAATGTCAGTCAAAAGAATTTTGGTGTTGAAAACGGGTTCTACCCGTTAGGATCTTGCACCATGAAATATAATCCTAAGATTAATGATGAACTCGCGACATTGTCTGGTTTCGCCAATATCCATCCCTTACAACCTGTCGAAACCGTACAGGGCCTCTTAAAGATTTATTATGACCTTCAAGCGATGCTTTCTGAAATCTCAGGCTTAAGTGCCTATTCACTCAATCCATTTGCTGGAGCCCATGGCGAACTTGCTGGATTGATGATTATTAAAGCTTATCACGAAAAACATGGTGACCTAAAACGCAATAAGATCATTATCCCTGATTCTGCACACGGAACCAACCCAGCTTCTGCGACGGTTTGTGGCTTTGAAACCGTAGAAATTAAATCAAATCCTGATGGTACTGTCAATTTACAAGCATTAAAAGATGTGTTAAGTGATGAGATTGCAGGTTTAATGCTTACCAATCCCAATACAGCAGGCGTCTTTGAAAAAGATATTTTAGAAATTTCTCGTTTAGTCCATGAAGCAGGCGGTCTGCTTTACTATGATGGTGCTAACCTAAATGCACTTGTCGGTAAAGCAAAACCTGGGGATATGGGCTTTGATATCACGCATATCAACCTACATAAGACGTTCTCAACTCCTCATGGTGGTGGTGGTCCTGGTTCAGGACCTGTGGGTGTCTGTGAAAAGTTGGTGGATTTCTTACCCAATCCGATCGTACGTAAAGAAAAAGATATGTATGTATTCGATCAAGCCAAGGATTCCATCGGTGCCCTAGGTCTCTTCTACGGAAATGCTTCCGTTTACCTACGTGCGTATGTCTACATCCTGACCTTTGGTAAAGAACACCTTTCAGACATTGGACCGATGGCTACACTCAATGCGAACTATGTCAAAGACTCACTTAAAGATCTTTTCAATCTCCCGATTGACGGACATTGTTTACATGAATTTGTCTTTGATGGTATGAAGGATGATTCTACAGGTGTAAAAACATTAGACATCGCTAAACGGTTACTCGATTATGGATTCCATGCACCTACCATTTATTTCCCTCTTATTTTTAGTCAATCCATGATGATTGAACCCACTGAAGTGGAATCAAAAGATACATTGGATGCGTTCATCTCTGTCATGCGGACGATTGTTAAGGAAGCGCTTGAAACACCTGAACTGGTGAAGAGTGCACCACATAACACCATCGTACGTCGTCTTGATGAAGCGAAAGCAGCCAGACAACCGATTGTTAAATTTAAAGATATCAAATAAGGCACGTGCGCGTGCCTTATTTTTTGACTATAAATTCACTTAAGCCTATAATACAATTAAAGGAGATGATACCTATGCCAATCATTGCATATTTGAACTTTAATGGAAATGCTAGGGAAGCTTTAGCGGTCTATGCAGATGTATTTCATGCGCAACCTGCAAAGATCATGACTTATCAAGACATGCCAGGTGCTGATCAACTTCCCGATTTTATGAAAACTATGGTACTACATGCTGAAATGAAACTTCGTGACAGCATAATCTATGCTGCTGATACACCCAATGATGGAACGCACCCTTATCTCATTGGGAATCAGGTTACGTTATCCATTCAAACCCAATCTTTTGAAGAAGCAAACGAAATCTATACGAAACTCAGTGAAGGGGGAACCATTCATACACCTCTTGGACCGACGTTCTTCAGTCCTGCTTACGCTGAGTTTTCCGATCGTTTTCGCATTCGCTGGATGATCATTACAGATTAAAAAAAGAGACTCGCGTCTCTTTTATTTTTTACATTGGGAAAATGTTTTTTCCGTATTCTTCATTTAAGACTTGTGCAACAGCGCTGTAGAATGCTGATGCACCGCAGAAAATACCGACGATACCTGCAATGGTTGTAATCGTTTCAATGCCAGTAAAATCACCTAATGCCAGCAAATAGAACAATAGAGCAAGCGATCCAAAGACGATGCGCGTGATCATGTTGTGCTTTAATGTACCAATAAACATAAATGTCGTGAAGATACCCCAGACGAGCAAATAATAGCCCATGGATATCTTATCGGCTTCTAGACCTGCTTTGGGAAAGTACCAAATAATCACCAAACTTAACCAAAAGAATCCATATGCGGTAAACGCGGTTCCCCCAAAGGTCTTCCCTTGTTTTAATTCTTGTAAACCTGCAACGATTTGTGTGAGTCCTCCTAAGGCAACGCCCATACCAATGATCATCATTGATAGAGGAATAAGACCCGCATTGTGAAGGTTTAATAGAATCGTTGTCATTCCAAAACCTAGTAATCCAAGTGGTGCTGGATTCGCATGTTTCATGTGTGTTGTTGTCTCCTATTTTTTTTATGTGTTGACTTTGTTTTTTAACCCAAGTCCTCGTTGACATCCTAAAAAATCATAGCATGACCCATGATTTTTGTCAATAAGAAAAGGCGCAGAATCGCGCCTTTATGCTTAAATAAAGAGGTTGTGGTTCGCAGATTCGGTATCTGCGAGATAGGTAGCAACGCCACCGATTTCGATTCCATCGATGAGTTCTTCTTTTTTGATTCCCATAATGTCCATTGACATCGCACAGGCTACAATTTTGATCCCCATCGCTTGTGCATTGGTCATGAGAGTTTCTAAAGAATCGACATTTTTTTTCTTCATGACAGACTTGATCATCTTAGGTCCCATACCTAACATATTCATGTTAGAAATAGGGAGATTCTTCGTTCCTCTAGGCATCATCTTACCAAACATCGCTTCGATGAATGATTTCTTGACACGTACTTTCTTAGCCTTTCTTAAGATGTTCAATCCCCAGAACGTAAAGAATAATGAAACATCCTTGCCCATGGTTTTCGCACCGGAAGCGATAATAAATGCAGCAATCGCTTTATCTAAATCTTGACTGAAGACCACAATCGTGGATCCCTTCGCGGATTCTTTGACTTCAAAACCTTGTTTTTCCGTCTTAGAAGATCCCTTCTTGATATATGCAGTGATGACTTTTCCTTCTTTTTCAATATTGAGAAGGGTGTTTCCCGTTTTATCTGACCATGCTTGGATATCCTTCATAAATCCTGGATCGGTTGCTCTAACTTCAAGGACTTCATGATCATCCATGTCCTGCAACGTTTGATAAACTTTGACGATGGGACCAGGACATTGTAGGCCACAGGCATCGATAGAAATCTTAATCTTCTTGTCTTCAACGACTGGAATGGCTTCTTCAAGTTTCTTTTGATCAACAACAGGAATACCGAGTTCATCGATTAAGGTGAAGCACACTTCGCTACCATCATGATCATAGACGCATGAATAAGATTTGAATCCTCCATCAAGGTTTCTCACATTGAATCCGTGCTGACTTAAAATACGGGATGCTGTATACCCTCTGGTTCCAACATGACAATAAACATAAATCGGTTGATCTTTAGGAATTTCATCAAGGTGATTTCTTAGTTCTGATAATGGGATATTAACAGATCCTGGTAGATATTCAAGCATGTACTCAGGACGTTCACGCACATCAAGAACGTAGGAACCCTTGGCAGCAAATTCATGCATTTCATTCCATGTGATGGTTTGAACGAGTCCTTTTTGAATGTTTTCAGCCACAAAACCTACCATGTTGACAGGATCTTTTGCACTTGAGAATGGGGGTGCATATGCTAAATCGAGATTCTTAAGTGCAGTGACTTTGAGTTTCGCATAGATCGCAGTAGCTAAGACGTCAATACGCTTATCAACGCCACCTCCGCCGACCGCTTGTGCTCCATAAATCTCTTCCGTTTCAGGATTGAATAAGACTTTAAGTGCCATAGGTTCCGCATTGGGATAATAGCTTGCATGAGAAGTTGGGTGAATATGGATGGATTTATAAGGCAATCCGAGATTTTTTAAATTCTTTTCTGAGAGTCCCGTAGATGCAACAGTGAGTTCAAGAATTTTCGCAGCACTCGTCGCGAGTGTTCCTTCATAGGTATCATCAATGCCAAAAATATGGTTTGCTACATAACGGCCTTGCTTATTAGCAGGACCAGCGAGAGCAGCGAGCATGTATTGCTTCGATACGAGATGAGGAACTTCAACAACATCACCAATCGCATAAATATCAGGATCCGAGGTGAGCATATGCTCATCGACTTTGATGGCACCACGTTCTGTTAAGGTTAACCCAGCATCTTTCGCAAGTTTATTATCGGGTCTTACACCAATCGCGAAAATGACGAGATCTGCCATGACTTTCGTTCCACTTTGGAGTGTGATCTGTTTTCCTTCTTGGTCGAATGATTTCACACCATCACTTAAGATGAGACTTATACCTTGTTCAATCATATGTTGATGAATGATCTGTGCCATTTCAAAGTCAAACATACCCATGACTTGATTTGCCATTTCGATCAGTGTAACTTTCATGCCTAAATGATGAAGATTTTCCATCATTTCAACACCGATGTAACCGCCACCGATGACAGCTGCACGTTTGGGTTTATGCTCTTGGATAAACGCTTTAATTAGATCCATATCGGGAATATTTCTTAGCGTAAAGAGATTTTTCGCTTCATTGATCCCGGGAATCGGTGGTTTCACAGGCTGAGAACCGGTTGAGATGATGAGTTTATCATAGGTCTCAGTATAGGTTTTTTTCTCTTGATGATTATAAACGGTCACCGTTTTCTTTTCACGATTAATTTCGGTGACTTCATTCCAAATTCGGACATCCACATTGAATTTTTTGTGCATATCTTCTGCTGTTTGAACAACGAGAGCATCCCGTGAAGAAATCACCCCACCGATATGATAGGGAAGTCCACAATTGGCAAAACTAATATATTCCCCGCGTTCAAACAAAATGATTTCTGCAAACTCGTTTACACGTCTCAGACGTGCAGCCGTGGTTGCACCACCAGCGACACCACCGATGATTACAATTTTCTTTTTCATACGAATCGTACCTCCAACACGTTCAATTTTAGACTTTTTTGAACAATTGTCAATGAAAGATGCTCATGAAAACGTACCCATTTTGGAATCGAGGATTCAATTTAAAAACATCGTAAATAAAGTGTGATTTGATGGGGATTTATGGCTGGCTAGAAAACAAAAAAGCACCGAAGTGCTTTTCAATGGGATAACTTATAATTCCATTTCCTTGATCACATCGAATGCGAGTTGATCATAGGCTTTTCCTTGGATTTCTTGACCTTTAAAGATGTAACCCCCTTGATCGGGTTGACCGAGTGGAATTTGACTTAAGAGTGGAACACCAAGTTTTTTGGCTACCACATCACCACCGCCTTGACCGAAAAGGAATTCTCTTTTTTGATTACATGGGTTATAATAGTAACTCATATTTTCAACAACACCAATCACTTCGTGTCCAATATTTTGGGCACCAATTCCCGCCTTAACGGCAACATGAGATGCATTTGGATGTGGTGTCGTGACGACTAAGATTCGGCTCTTTGGTACGTAAGTTTTGACATCGAGTGCAACATCGCCAGTTCCCGGTGGTAAATCAATCAAAATCAAATCGACATCATCTTGCCATTTGACGCCATTAAAAAAATGAACGAGCATTTTCCCTAACATCGGTCCGCGCCACATCAGAGGCTTATCGGGTGGCATAAAAAATTCCGTTGATATGACTTCAATCCCATCTTTAACAAGAGGAATCATCTTTTCATCTTCGGTAGCATTTAGCGGTTTGATCGGTAAATCTAAGATATTTGGAATGGATGCTCCATAGACGTCAGCATCGATAATTCCTACTTTTTTACCCTTTCTGATGAGAGCTGCTGCTAAATTCGCCGTCACTGTGGACTTACCCACACCACCCTTGCCAGAAGCAATCGCTAAATACTTGATAGGTTTTTCACCTTCCGGGACAAATTCGGATTCGAAAAAGTCAATTTTAATCCCGGGAAAACCCAGTTCAATCTTTACAAGCTTGATTATCTGTAAACGAATGGCTTGTTCATTCTTCGTCTTATCTTTGAGATTGATTTCGAGTTCAACCACACCAGTGGGTCCAATCACGAGTTTTTTGACGCCACCTACTGCTTTAAATGGTTGGTTAAATCCAGGGTCAACAATCTCTTCAAGACGTTTTCTTAAATCATCATAGGATGTCATGTTTTCACCTCGAAACCATTATAGCACTTGTTGAGTTTAAAACAAAAAGAAACGAGAATAAAGACTCACGTTTCTTATGGGTTAATTTATCGTACATAGACCAAAATGATGATTTGTGATAAAATATCATTATTCAGCGCTGTCGTTTGATGAAGATAATCTTAGGTAAAGGAGTATCTTACTATGGAAAAAACATTTAAACTGATTTCAGATACTGGATTGCATGCGCGTCCAGCGACTAATTTTGTGCGCTATATATCCTCACTACCCATCGATGTATTTTTGATTTATAAAGATTTTGTGGCAGATGCAAAATCCATCATGGCGATCATGAGTTTGGGGTTAGCAAAAGATGATGTCTTCACGATCCGCGTCGCAGATGAGCATCAGACCTATCTCTTCGACATAGAATCCTACATGAAAGAACATCAACTCATATAAAAGGATGGTCAACCGACCATCCTTATTTTTTATTTCTTCTTATGAAATGCCTTTTTGAAATTATCTCCAATACGTTTGAAAAATTTGGTTTGATCATAATTCAAGATGGCTACTTTATAGACCGGAGCAACAAAATAGATAGCGAGCAACATAAAGATGGTCATCACTACAATGGCAATAACTCCTTCCCAGATGGCAAGATAACCTCCCGCTAAAGCCACTGGTGCGAGTATCGGGGTAAAGAGAGGAACGAAACTCATAATTCTAATAAAACCATCCCCACTCATCATCGGTGCGAAGATTCCAATATAGAATCCTCCGAGTAAGATCAACATTAATGGTGATTGAAATTGTTGATAATCTTCTTGTGTGACTGCCATGGATGCGAAAAGTGCTGCGATTACCAAGTAGAACAATGTACCGATAATGATAAGAAATCCGGTCATCAAGAGTAACACTGGCCAATTAGGTAAAATCTCTGCAAGATAATCAAGAAGTGATGTTTGTCCGACGGGCAAATTGAGTTCAGAATTAGTCGAGAAGAGCTTCGCAACTAAAGTAGCAATAAAACTATAGAGCATAATTAAAACCCCTTGGATGGCAACAAACAAGATAGCTGAGACAATTTTAGAAAGGAAATGCGTATTTGCAGGCACACTAGCAATAATCGTTTCAATCGCTTTGGTTGATTTTTCTTCAATGATGTCCACACCAACAAATTGGGTTGCCATCGTCACTAAAATGAAGAGTGGTAATATCAACAAGCTCGAGATTGATCCAATGATAGCTCCATGCTCTGGGTCTTCGTAATCTGGTGCTAAGATGGTGTTAAAGACAGGTCTTTGATACGTCCCTCCTAATTGATAATTAATGATCAATAATTCAATTTGATTCATAAATCCCCCATTCCATTCGGGGTATTTACTATAGATCTCAATATTGGGGCGATCAATATCACCGCTAAAAACAAAGACGATATCGACTTCAGGGTCTTGCCAGAAAGTTTCATCATCAAAACTTGCGGGATTAATCTCAGTGACAAAATAGAGAGTAGCGGGTAATCCTGCATTAAAGATAAGTTCAAGATCATCACTTAACTCAGCTTTGGTCGTTTCATTGACAAGTTGGATTTGAATATCGGTGATTTCTTCATCACTTCCAAATAACGCGATGATTGAAGGTAAATTGATGATGGCGATCAACAAGATTGCAATGATAATATTCGCAATCATAAATGATTTTCGACCGACACGCTTTAGTAAGCCGTATTTAACAAGAAATTTAAACTTTTTCATGGTTATGACCTACTTTCGCAATAAAAATCTCCGATAATGAAGCACGTTCAACATCATATTTTAATATGTTCTTACAGGTTTTCACATAATCAAAAACCAATGAGGAAACATCTTCATTTTCAATCTTTACAATGGTCTGATCCGCATTTTCAATGACTTGATACACACCTGGAATCTTTCTCAGAACTTGAGGATCAACATCACCAATGATCTTAATACTCATCTTTTTGAAATCTTTTTTTACCTGATCAAGTCGTCCTTCAATGATGACTTTTCCTTTTTCCAACACAATTAATTCTTCACAAAATGATTCGACATGATCGAGCTGATGCGATGAAAAGACGACCATCGCTCCTTGTTTTTGAAAGTCTCTGATCACATTGACAAAGAGTTCAGTGTTAATTGGATCGAGTCCGCTAAAAGGTTCATCTAAAACCAACAGTTTTGGATTATTGATAATTGCTGAAATGAACTGAATCTTTTGTTGATTTCCTTTAGAAAGTTCTTTGATTTTTTTGTTTTTGTACTCAGGGATTCCAAAGCGTTCCAACCAGTAGTCTAAGCGTTCCAAGATGACCTTCGGTTGCATATCTTTGAGTTGTCCGAAATATAGCATCAATTCTCTCACGGTTATCTTTGTGAGGAGAGATCTTTCTTCGATCATATAACCTATGTCATTGACATTGTGATAACCGACATGTTCCCCATGATAGAGTACTTCGCCTTCCGTTGGCTCTAATAATCCCATGATCATACGAAATGTGGTTGTTTTCCCAGCACCATTGGTTCCGAGTAAACCAAAAATATCGCCTGGTTTAATCGTGAAACTCAAATGATCGACAGCCACTAAATCGCCATAAAGCATGCGTGCATTTTTGACTTCAAGCATAATTCATCCTTTCTAGAGATATGAGTTACATATCTCTTCAACCATGATAAAAATAATG
>CALMNM010000031.1 GCA_937868795.1 uncultured Acholeplasma sp. | reverse complement strand
CCATCATACGCTTTTGCTAAATCTATGACATTTCCATCATCAAATCCTGTATTGATCATGTTTAAGGGTAGAAAGATCGATTCACGCATGAAAACATCATATGGTTTATGACTAACAAGTTCGATGATCTTCGTTAAAAAGATATATCCCGAGCCTGAATACTCAAATGTTGATCCGGGTTGAAATCGTAATGGATAAGGATCAATAATAGACTTAATCATTGCCATGTAAAAATCTGGTTCGTCTTTTAGCATTGAATAGTCACCATCCACTGGATAGTTAGCGATGCCACTGGTATGCGTTAGTAAATGATGAATCGTGATTTGATCACCAAAGCGGTATTCAGGAAAAAATGCATCGATGGTTTGATGTATTGAGAGCATCCCTTGATTGACGAGTAACATAATACCTGCAGCGGTCATCTGCTTTGTAATCGATCCAATCCTCATTTTTGTTTCTGCGAGAAATGGAATTTTCTGATCCATGTTTGCATAACCATGAGATTCATTTGCTAGAATGACATCATCACTGTAGATTAATACTGATCCATTAAAATGATGCTTAATCAATATATCCTTAATGTTCATATAATCAATCTCCTTCGTTATATGTGTATTCAGAAGGTGTCTTTTAGTCTTATTCTATCATTTTATGCATCGGTGATTCGTTTTTTTTTAGATTATCGCTTAATAGCGTCAATATAGAAAATGAGAGGGACACCTTTCCCATCTAACCCAGGAAAATTTTCTAACATATTCTCATTACCTTCCTCAAAAACCAAAATGCTCAAATTGGCGTCGATAAGACCTTGAATTATCTCAGTGAACGTATGAGAAAATGAGACAAAAGGACTGGATTTATAATGTTGCTGATTCATATAATACATACCATCGGTATCAACAAATGGTTCTTTCCTAAAATAGGAGTGTACGAGTTTGTATGGATTTTCTTCATCATATCCCTCTTCACCTTCAAAGGCGAACATACCAGTAATGGGATGCCCATCGAGAAGGTAAAAATGTCCTTGAGGTTTTAATAAGTTAAAAACAATTTTAAACAATCGTGAAAGATCATCGAACCATGTAATCGCACCTATCATGATAAAAATATCATCAAATGTGTTGTGATAGGTTTCATCAATCTCGTATAAATTACTTTGAATAAATTTAGCATTTAGCTGAAGCAACTTTGCCGTTTGATTGGCATCTTTGATCATTGAATCTGAAATATCGAATCCTGTTGCCTGGTCTGCATGGTATTGCATCAATATTGCCATGATTTCACGACCATTATTACACGCTAATTGAGCGACATGATGTCCTGCAAAATCTCTATGGTCAAGATGGCTTATGAGTCGTTTTGTCAAAAATTGACGAGGATTTTCTAAGAGCCTTTTAACAATATTTTTATAACTTGATGGTGCCTTCGCATAGGCTTCATTCCAGGCGTCTTGATTTAGTTTAGGAAAGTGCAGATGATATACATCGATTTGAAGCAGTGAGATCTGATGGATATCACGATGATAAAGCACTCTTATATCATAATTCATAGACATCAAGTCATCCCACGGAACATCAATGACACTGTGAAATGAAAACAAAAAAACACCTGGGTTTACATATTTGTTATCGATCACACCGTCAAAATAGTCGATGATCCATTGTTCTTTATCGTACGTTATATCAAGTTGAAAATGATCCAAGTCATTTCCAATTGAGGGCTTAAGGTGCGATTCAGGGTGTAATATAGTCTCCTTAAGTGCCTTTTTATCATTTATGATGAATCTATGTTTAGTCATATATTTGATCTCCATAAAGACTTTATTTTGATGGATCTTCAATGATATGATGCATCATCCAGTGATACTTTTCAATGTATCCTAGTTTTTTT